>NZ_JADCNK010000007.1:0-232338 GCF_014947265.1 Pedobacter sp. MR2016-19 | reverse complement strand
GTAGGTTACTTTTAGTTTGCAGTTAACAACATTATACTTGCAGTTGGCAGGTTTATGTTTGCAGTTGATAGTTATATCAGCGCAGTTAATAACATTATACTTGCAGTTGGTAGGTTTTATGCTTGCAGTTCAATGCGCTGGCGCACGCGTGTCGCGTGTGAAATAAATTTAAGATGCATCAGTATCAAATGCACACGCGGCACGCGTGCGCCAGCGAGAGGTTTAAATTCTAAAGGACAATAATTTAACTGCTTATATCTGCCGTCGCTTTATTGTCCTTCCCGTAATAGAATCTTAAAATAAACGCAAGTTTTAATCCAATCTGCTCGGAATATCGATATCAAAACTTTCTCCATCTGTTCCTAAAACAAAATAACTGCGAGTTAAATTGTAATTGAGTTCATCGAGTTTTGCATCGAAAGGATAAGCTTTTAAGGCTCCTTGAACTCTTTGCATTAAATGTTTAAGTTCAGTTATTTTATCAGTTCTATCTTCTATCCACTTCTTGAGAAACTCAAATCTGCCTTTGCAATAAATATGATATATATATGGGTTATCTCTACCATGATCTGCGAAAAGCTTATTTGCTATTTCATCAGCAATATTTTTATATTCAATCGCTTTTTGGAAATCAGTTTCAATATTGGCTTTCTTATAGTACAATGTTGCCATGGCATTTTGTATGTGTTGATTATTTCCATTTAATGATTCCGCTTGACCCAGATAGTTTTGAGCTAAGTCAACATTGCCTTTGGAACCCTCTAATTCTAAGCAACCGTACTGAAGCCAATATTGAAAATCATCGTTAAAGAATTCTGATACGGAATCATAGACCTCGCGTGCATGATCAATATCTCTATGAAATCTATTATAAAGACTAGAATGATTTATCAAAGCTTTGTATAATTTAAACTTTCGACTTGCAAAGTTGATATTTTTTAACTCTGGGGCTAAAATTGATAAAACTCTGATGTAAGCATCTTTAAGAGTATCGAGATTTGAACAGATTTTTATGATATGCTCGGCCAATAATCGATGTCTTATCATAAATTTTTCTCCATTACCTACCCACATAATTGTGCCATGTAATGTGCTTTCCAAATAATCTAGGGCAGTTGCTGGAGAATCCTTAGAAAAACCGACAAAATCTTGCCGAGAATTTGTGTAACCAATTTCAGTATTTAAGGCGACACACACACATAGAATTTGAGCTTCGTGTGGTTCGATTTTATCATATTCGTCTGCAATAATGTCCTCAAACAAACGTCCACTCGTAACCTCTTTTAGGGCAATAAGAATTTGTTTTCTTGCAGTATGTTTAAACGCATTAAATCGATTCAGAGTAGTATAACCTTTGATTACCCCAAGTAGATTATTAGAATCTAGTTTGTCAATTAGATCATGTATTTCCTGATCATCTAAATCAGGTAGTAACAAACTTTTGTAATCTAGTTCATCTTGCATAATCCGTGTTACCTTTTTATAGGTATTCATTCGACTACCAAGTATTAACACTGGCGGATTATCTAATTGGTTCAGATTAGTAATTAATTTTGGCAATAATCCTATTACATTCTCTGCATTGTCAATTATGAGAACTGTTTTAGATTTAATTATTTGTAGAGCATTAAATATTTGATTAATATTTGGAATGTAGTCTGTATAGGAAAGAAATATAGTGTGTCCCTCTTGCGATAACCTTAACCCCAATCTCTTTAAAATCGTTGATTTCCCAGAGCCTGCTGTGCCTAGCAGATTGATTATTTTTATTGCTTTATTCTCGTTATTCTTTAAATAATTATTAACCTCGATAAAAATACCTTCTGTTATTGTGCGAGGAATATCGAGGTCTTTAAAAATATCGTTCCAAATTGGCGTGGCCCCCAAAAGAAAAGCAGATCTAACATTTTTTACCTCATAATCCACTGGCACTCTTTCAAATCCCGAAGCGAATGCAGTTAACGATTCTTTCTCCGCAGATGTAAGATCAGGAATACTCAACATCTGCACTAGTTTTGGAAATGTTATCCTTAATATGTCCTCTTTTGACGGTAACCTATCTGATATTTGTGTAAGCCATTTCAAAAAATCCTCTGTATATCCTTTAATGTAATGAACATTATATCTATCACGAAAGTTCATCTGTTTAACTGCACCAAGTGATGGCGAAATCAAATACGATTTTGGTCTTCGCTCTTTTACTTTCATTCGAGCTTCTCTAGCTTCAAGATAACTTTCGAAAATAGGTTCGTTCAAGTCTGTACCAACAAAAATTGTTGTTTTAACTGCATAATCGTAAACAAATTGAGCATACAATGGTTGATGAGCGAGTGATGCTTTCGCGTATTGTGAATTCGAAAAGATTAAATTCTCCGGATCTTCTGGTAATTTGCCATTTAAATGTATTATCTGAGTTTTTCCTAACGACTGATCTCTTTCTTTAAATTCATGTACTGGATATTGTAAAGTATCGACTTGCTTATTTACTCTTTTGTAGATTCTGTCTAAAACATCATCAATATTTAGGGTATATATTTTGTACCAATACGGCACTGCTACACTATCATAAAATTCTGGTATCCCTGTTGGTGAAGATAATAGTTGCTTTTCCAGAAAATCCTTTTTTTCGGCTTTCTTCCGTGGACAAGTTACAAAAGCTTGGTACATTTCAGTTAAAGAAGTTCCGTCGTAGTCTCCATCAAAACCTATAAAATCCCAAATTGCTTTAGAAAGGTTGGCACCAGTAGGAAAATTATTATCTAACCGATTCTTAACATTAAAAGAAAAACCTGAACCTAAGAAAAGTACAACATCATTTCTAGATAAGAGCCTAATTAGCCTCTTTTCATCATCTTTATCGAACATGCGTTAATGTATTTATATCAAATATAATCGTTTATCTCATCTAATAAAACAAATGATTTCGCTTGTTGCTTTTTAAAGGCAAAGCTGACAAAGGTGTGAAAATAAGTTGTAGAGCAAAATTAGTTATTTCAGTTTGAAAATAGTTTCAAATTATTTTGAATTTGTTGACAGTAAAGTCAAAAAAAACGTTATTAAAGCTCCGAACACAGCACTAATAACCATTAATATTAGTGCATCTGAATTGCGCTTAAAAAAACCGTGCTCATGCTTTCTAACGAGAACAACTCGAAAATTTATCCGTCTGTTGGCAAATGATATTATCCACACACAAAGAAATGTGATAGCAAAATAAAGAAACCAATTATTGCGTATCTGAACATTTCCCGTAGGTTGTATGTACAACCAGCACATGATGAGTAGCCATGTAAGTGTACCCCAAAATTGAGGATTTAAAATCCTGTAATGTACAGGTACCTTACCTAATAGATAATCTTTCAATTCATGTGCAAATGAAAACAAATCATCAGAACCATAAGCTGTTAATGAAACCTTTCTCGGTTCTAGAATGATATCCAATGATGAAAACATAGTAGATTCTAGTTTTCCTTTTAACTCAACTTTATTCGGCGTTTTGCCCTTATTAGCTATTAGCTCTTCTAGATTTTCATAAACGTAATCGTTATCCGATATCTTCAAAGAGACTGATTTTTGATGACATTTTAAAATGATGTAATCTATATCTTCTTTGAAAATCTGTGTTCCCTTAATTATGTAAACAAATGTCTCCTGCCTTTTTTGAATCATATTAATTTTGATAGCGTTAAATACCAAATATAATTACTATTAAGTTGTCGACAAGAAAAATATATCATGAGTGCTATATATGATTTGCTGTCCCATGCGCTGGCGCACGCGTGTCGCGTGTGAAATAAATATAAGATGTACCAGTATCAAATGCACACGCGGCACGCGTGCCGCCAGCGAGGGGCTAGTCTAAAAATTAAGACTTGCGCTAGTAATTTTATTCAGTGAATTTATTAATCTTGATTAGTTTTCCTCCAATAGCACCAAACTGTATTTCATCACCAAAATATCCCATAAACGGCGACATTAAAACTAATGCACAGTATCTATCATTGTTGTCAAACGTAATATATTCATTAAACCTGAAATCTATTAAATAGAATTCACCTTCCTTTATTGATTTTGCAGTCTGTTCATCAGTAATGGCATAAATACTCATCTCAACCTTACTCAGTACCCCTATGTCATAATATTTTGAAGTTAGCAAATGCTCAAGATCTAAAATGTATTTATCGCCACACTTCTCAACTCTATTTAATTTAAATGGCAAATCTTTTAGAACACCTTTTTTGATGGCTTTCTTGAAATCTTTCTTCAAGGTTTCATTCAATTCATCTTTGATAACTGTATTAGTATTGTAGCCATTAAATTTATTTTGGATTGAATCTAAGTAGCGTTCTATATTCAGAGTGCGCGTTTGCTTTTGAACTGTTGAAGAACTTCCGCAAGATATAAATAAGCAGCTTATAGCTATTAGTAATGGGTTTTTTATTGATTTCATGTATCGTAAGGCTTTTAATTAAATTATGGCAATAAGTGTTTAGGTAGATCTTTAGACTATTTACAATAGGGTATCGCAAAACTAGATACCTTGTCAAGCATATCATCGCTAAGTTTATATTTCTTCTGCAAATTATGATAGGACAGTTCATCTAGTCGATCAATCATTGCGGCTTGTGTTGTGAAAGAATCTGTTTGACTGGCCAATTGGATAAGCGCCGCACCTGTCTGTCCATAGCTCATCAATAAAACCCCTGCTTTAGCAATTCTTTCATTTTAATCTTTGGTATTACATCTTTCAAAATCTCATTATAACGAGGGTTAGTCTTGGGGTTTAGAGGTGATAATTGGAGCAAGTTCTTTTTTTAATTTTTCAAATTCCTCTTTACTCATCATATCAATTTCCATTAATTCTTTCGCTTCTTTTAATTTCGCAATAGCCTCATCTCTAGTCATTTTTCTGTTTTTCAGTAAAACTTCACCAGACTCAATAGCTAACTCTGTATCCATTACACTTAAATATTTATTTATGCCAAAAGCTCTACCATTTATTTCACCTAAAACCATAACGACGTACAAAGGTTTATTTTTACTGCCCCTATGATATGTTATTATTTCATTGACAATTACAGAAGTATTTTTTAAACTATTATCTGCCATACTCTGCGCATTTCCATTCATAGCAGCCATAATACTTCCAAACCCAGCAGGTCTACCCATTTGTAAGAATTCGTAAGTTTTTTTAGAAGTACTTCTTGATTGGGCTACACCTCCTCTTGCTTTGGTGCCATAACTGCCTGAGTAAGTCCTGGTGTTCATTTCTTCAGAAGTAGGCGTTCCTAATATTAAAGTGTCACCCATCTTTACACTATTCTTACTAACCGTTATATACTCTTTTACTTTAGCACCATTTTTAATTGAACTAAAAAAATTAATGTCTTGGGTATTGGCGTATGTCAATAAATCAATATTTTCTTGGGCATAGATATTGACGCTTGACAATAGAACAATTAAAAAGGTAAATGTTTTTTTCATAATCGTTATTTAATAGAATTGGTTTGTTTATTTTTCTTACAACTAAAATATAAGGGCTATACTGTAGCGCATAGTGGCCCAGAACTGGGCAGATTGGCGAACGAGAGTAGCGTATTTATAGATTAGAGTTAAAAGTATGTAAAAAATTCTATATAGCATCAAATTGACTCACACATCTAGCGCAAGTTTTAGTGGCCCTGCCAGAGTATAGGCCTGACTTGTGCTTGATAAATCCGTCAATTAAATCTCTGCTAAGCACAAGTCATCTAGCCCACTAGCTTAAACGCTAAGACTTGCGCTAGTAACGAGTATAGGATATTTTTAATGGAGTGTTCTGGAGAAGTTTGCCCTCAAAAAGTTATTTCCTATGCCATTGAGGGGGCAATTTTTATCGATTTTAGTGAAATTCAGTCCACTTGAGTCAAAGTCTTTATTGGCATCTTGTCAGTTACAATAATTTTGCTAATTCTTCTGGTGAAATTGTCTGAAAGTTATAATCATTTCTAAGCCACGTTAAGTTTTGTTGACTCAAAACTGATTTACTGCCTGCCCCTTTTGCTTGATCTCTCGTACAAAAAAAATCACAGTTTAATGCAACTGAAATTGCGACTGAATCACCATCTGCCCATTCTGCTGCAGCTTTTGCTATTTTATTCCTGTCTGTTTCAGGAGAACTTTTCAAGCCCTTCATCCAATTCTGATTTCCATATTGTTCTCCAATATTTTTGATTTGTGTCATTCCTGCTTCTGCATCTTCAATTTTCCTAACAACTTCAAATACTTTGTCTAAATATTGTGAAAGATTAGAGTCATGCTGCTTATACCGTACAGCATCAACTTCATTATTTACAAGCCCCCCAATTCTAGGAAGACGAGTGATCTTAAATCCTAATCTTATTGCTTCATCAAAATATTTCTTAAGAATTGGTCTCTCATCGAAGTCAATTGAATCTTTTTCATTTGGTCCAATATTGAAATCTAATGAAATAGAATTTCCATTTGCTTTTTCTTTAATTACAATTTTGGGCTTGGTTGAGGAAAAGAAGTCTTGTCTCTCAATCTTCTTAATCGCTTCTATAGTAAATATTGTCTCAGATAAAAAGGGTTCTATTGTCTTGTCAATAATTGCATGATTAATCTTTTCAAAATCACTTAGAGATGTTTCTGTTGGGAAATCTTGAGGTATTGTTACAATTTGCCAAACGTTTGAGTCAAAAATTATTTTCATTTTTTTGGTGTAAAATTTTATTATGCCACTGTCGTAGACTTGCAGACAACTCCTAAATATACGAAACTATCAATTCTAATAAGCGTTGCTAATGTGAGCAATTTCACTTGATTTTAATAGATTCTACTAAGTAGCCTTTTTTCGCCACTTCTAGCGCAAGTCTTAGCGTGCCTGGCCAAAGTAGATGCCAGACTTGTGCTTAAAAATCCGTCAATTAAATCTCTGGTAAGCGCAAGTCATTCAGCCCACTAGCGTAAACGCTAAGACTTGCGTTAGTAATGGATGGTGGCAGTAGGTATTTAGCTTTCCATTGTCATATAGTCCAGTTGTCCGTTCTCATCAGTATTTATTACTACCAAATAATTTGTTATATCTTTTCCAATTGAGTAGTCAAAAATGGCGAAGTTATCTTCATTATCAGGATAAAGACCAACTCTAACTAATTTCAATTTCGACAAAAGTTGCTGTTCAGGTTCTGTTATCGTGTCGTCAAAGTTTACAAGCTTTGTAAGCTCTTCTTTATCAAGTTCCTCAAGATGGTGTTCTAAGTAAAATTTTACGGTGTCGCCATCTTCGTCATTATAGTCATTGAGAATATATGTCTTATTCAGCTTGTCAAATTTTTCTAATTTTTCAATGAAATTTTTTACTTTGTCCAGTATTAATGTGTCAACCGTCTGGTGTTCAAAGTTAAGGTCTACTTGAATTTCATTTCCATTTAATTCAATATCAACATCATAATATTCTTCTAAATTTTCTGTCTGTAAGTTTCCGAAATATGGTAAAGCGTATTCTGCCATTTTTGTTGTTAATTTATATCCACAAGATATTAATTTTCATTGAAAATGATATTCCGAAAAACTAATCAATTTTTAATATTTTGAAAACTCATTCTTACCAGCCTATTTCCTAATCCGTTCTGTTTTGTTAGTTTTGAGCCTTAAATAAAGAATAAGATGAACCATTGGTTAGTAAAATCAGAGCCTTTTAAATACAGTTGGGAAAAATTTAATGAAGATGGTCGTACCTTCTGGGATGGTGTGCGTAATTACCAGGCCCGTAATAACCTGAAAGCCATGAAAGAAGGCGATCTGGTGCTTTTTTACCACAGTAACGAAGGGAAAAACGTGGTGGGTATTGCTAAAGTGGTGAGGGAGTTTTATCAGGACCCAACTACTGATGATGCCAACTGGGTAGTGGTTGATTTATCGCCTGTAGAAAGCCTGAAAAACCCGGTTTCGCTGGAGCAGATCAAGGCTGAGCCAAGTTTAACAGATATTTCATTGGTTAGACAAGGACGTTTATCGGTAATGCCATTAAAAGCAGAAGAATTTGATAAAATTCTGGAAATGGGGGCGTAGTTTGAAGTCCTTAGTCTGTAGTCCAAAGTCTTTACTCGGAAGTTTGGAGTCTATTGAACGGGGGGGTATAGTTTGGAGTGGATTAACCGGTTTAAACAACTGACGATATAATCTGTCTATATAGATCTCTCCATTTCGCTGCGCTACAGTCGAGATGACGATCAGCACAATGAACCAAATGAACTACTGAACCAATTTATACAATTAACCAAATAACCGCTCTCCAATGAAAATTTTCTTTTTATCGCTCTGTTTCTTTGTGGCTAATCTGTTTCTTAGCGAAACCAAGGCGCAGGAATTTATTAATTACCAAGTAAAAGTAGTTTCAGATTCTTTACCTGTTGTAAAAGGTACTTTGGAGAAAATTTCTCCTGAAGGTGTTGCTGTGAATGATGGTTATGGGAATTACATCATGCTTCGTGCTAAAAATATCATCAGCATCCGCTTAAAGAAAAAAGGCATCAATACAGGTAAAGGATTTCTGATCGGGACGCTTGCTGGCGCAGCAATTGGTTCTTTGGCATTTACAGATAACAACAATGGATCTGGCAACGAACAACTTGCAGCATTTTTGGCCGCTACAACTTTAGGGGCAGCAGTAGGCACAACTTATGGCCTTATAGCCGAACTTAAGGCTAAAAAAATGTTTTTGAAGATCAATAAAGATGAAAAATTGTTTGCCACTGAGTATAAAAAATTGGAGATATACGCTAAAGCTTACTATATTGATAGACCTTAGGCGCCAAGCGTTTGGCGTTTGGAGTGGATTAATCGATTTAAACAATTAATCATTAATTAATGAAGTTGGTATACGCGAGAAATTGTCATCCTGAGGAGTAATTGTTTCATAAAATCAATATAAAAGACAAATCTTTTTGGCAAAATAGTAGGCTGCGTGAGATCGTCATTCCCAACTCGATTGGGAACCACGGAGTGCTCATGAATGCCTTTAAAACAAGTGAAACTTATGAATAATCGTAATGCAAGCGCTTTAAGATTCCCGCATGCGCGGCAATGACGACCGTGCTAATGGATTCTGTCTATGGTAGGGTTAATTAATGCGGTCGCTACTAGCGATAGTTGTAAGATTGCTTCCCCGAAAATCGGGGCAGGCTGTCGGCTGAAAAAGCCTTCTCGCAATGACGTTTCCTCTCAAAAATCACTGCAATAAAAATTATCTGTCATTTGTGTTTATTTTTAAGCTCTCACCGTGACAGAAATGTTAAATATTAAAATATTGTATTAAATTTAACTGTCTCTTAATACCTCAACATGAAAACTTTCTATTTTACCCTCATCTTTTTCTTTTCTCTAAGCTTAGCAAAGGCTCAAAGCGTTAAACCTTACATCGCTATTCTGAAAACCCAAAATGAAAAATACAAAGGGATTTTATATAAACTTGATTCGGTAAATGTGATTCTGAATCATGATGGCGAATTTATTACCGTTCCCATCAATGAAATTAAAACCGCACAGATCCGTACGGTTAAAAAAGGTTATAAAGGAATGAGTTTTATTAAAATCGGTGAAGATAGGGCAGAAGAGTATAAAATGAATGCAGCTGGTAAAATGGTTGATAAATGGGGTAAGGAAGAGCCGGGTTTGAGGGAAGACGCGGCAGCCACCGTATTTTCTGTGGTTTTTACCGCAATGGCAAATGCTGTTGCATTGCCCATCCATGCCATTAATCCGAACCTTGCACGGTTTAATTTTAATAAGATAGATAAAAATAAGTTTAACGAACTCGGTTATTACTCCATTTATTACCAGGCCAATCCAAATGTGCTGGCCGAATTACACCAGCTGAAATCTATTTCTTCTACGTTTAATCCTTAGCGCTAGGGGAGTCCGAAGTCCTTAGTCTGAAGTCTATAGTCGATAAACCTATTTTAGTCCGAAGTTGTTAATCTATGGCTTCAGGCTATCAACCATGAACTATCAACCAATAAACCATTAACCAGCTTATACGATTAACCCAATCAACTAATGACTAATGACCAATGAACCAGTGAACTAATGAACCACACTATTTCTCTTACTCAACGTAATCCCCAGCGTCATTACAATACTCGAGCCCAATACCACGAGGAATAAAAACGGCGTACCCACTTCCTGTATTTTTAGTGAGGCGGGCAGGTTGAAATAAAGTAAAATACTGATCAGTCCGCGGGGGGCGATGTATAAAATCGGGCCTAAAGTATCCTTTTTAAATATTTTAAGGAAGAGCATCCTGATGAGGTATATCGTGATCAGAATGAAAAAGCCATTGGCCAATACAATCTTATTGTTCAGTTCGCCGATGTTCATGGTAAAACCGAAGATCACGAAGAAGAAAGTCCGCAGGATAAAGGCACTTTCTGCCGATAACTGATAAAGCTGCGATAAATCGGCCGTTAAATTCTTGTATAGAAAAATACTCCTGAACCAAACGTTCTGGATGGTATCGGCATTGTTCAGGAATAAACCTGTGCTCAGGATCAGCACCAGCGAAGAGAGGTGGTAAGATTGACCAATGGCATAAACCAGGATGAGTATGGCTATAATCAGGAAAAATTTGATGTGGTGTACCAACCGGCCCATAATGTACAACAATACCACACAGGCAATGGCCGATAGTAAAAGGATGAGAAAGGTACTTAAACCCAGGCCGATAAATGCGGAGGTAGTAACCGAATGGTTGGTAATGGTGAAATTAAAAATGATGATTCCCAGGATATCAGAGAAGGAGGATTCGTAGATCACAAACTCTTTATCTTTATTGTTTAAAGCTGCGGCCGATGGAATGGCAATGGCCGAACTGATTACACTGAAAGGGATGGCATTGGCAATACAGGTATATAAATCGTGGTGCGAAATCTGGTAAATAATGGTGGTAATTACGCTGGTGGTACCGAGTAAAATACTTAAGGCCGAAAAAAAAGCACTTTTAATGATCTTATTTTTATGCTGATCATATTTAAGTTCGAGCGAGCCCTCAAAAACAATCAAAATTAGGCCTACAGTACCCAATGTGGGCAAAATAGATAGGAAATTGAAGGTTTGTATCTTTAGGTTATCGACCAGTAAACGTAAACCAATACCTAAAAGGAGTAACAATAAAACCGATGGTATTTTGGTTTTACTCGCCACTAAATCAAACAGATAAGAGAATATTACTAATCCGCTTAAAATAATAAGAATGGTATAAGTTGTCATATTTTTCAGCGTAAGGTAGACCGCTAAAATAAAACAATCATGTTAAGCTGAAAAGGAATTTAACGTAAAAATTATGCTTTAAAGAAAAGTGCCTTGAGTTCGCTGGCGTCATCAGGATGCATTTTGCCACCTAAAACCAAACGTAACTGTCTGCGGCGCAGTGCACCATCAAACAAATCAATTTCTTCCTGCGTTTCCGGAATAAGTTCTGGTACAGGTATGGTTCTGGCGCTTTGATCTAGTGCTACGAAGGTATAATAAGCCTCATTACTTTTTTGGCGTGCACCACTTGGAATATTCTCAGCCCATACATCTAAACGAACTTCTACCGAGGTATTAAAGGCACGGGTTACTTTGGCTTCGATGGTAATGACATCACCTAATTTAATAGGCTGTTTAAAAGAAACATTATCAACCGAAGCGGTTACCACGATACGGTTACAGTGTTTTTGAGCCGAAATTGCCGCTGCAATATCCATCCAGTGAAGCAAGCGCCCACCCATCAGGTTATTTAAGGTATTGGTATCATTTGGTAATACCAATTCGTTCATAATGGTAAAACTTTCTCTGGCAAATTTCTTTTTTAAACTCATTTAAGGGCAAAAGTAGTTAAAATGTGGGTAAGATTGTATTGCAAATAGATTCTGGTGGATTTAGGAGATGTTTTTTCTGCGGGGATCAGCGAAATCAGCGGGAAAAGCGTGCGCGAGATTGTTCCCGCAGATTTAAGAGATTTTCGCAGATTTAGAGCCTGTTTAAATTTTTATCAATATGAGTGACAGTAGAATTTAATGGAAATAAATCTCTCCGAGGGATCGTCATTGCGAGAAGGCTTTTTCAGCCGACGAAGCAATCTTTATAGCAAGGATCATTAGCATGATAGATTGCTTCGTCGTTCCTCCTCGCAATGACGACCTTTTTTGGGAGTCTGTCAATGGTAGCGTAGTCGATTGCTTTATTAATGCGTTCAAATGGTCTTCGACTACGCTCAGACTGACATACGAAATAAATTTTAGTTAATTTTAAACAGGCTCTTATTATTTTGTTTTTCTGCGAGCATTGGCGAAATCAGCGGGAAAAGCGTGCGCGAGATTGTTCCCGAAGATTCAAGAGATTTTCGCAGATTTAAGTTGTTTTTCTGCGGGCATCAGCGAGATCAGCGGGAAAGAACTTGTGAAGATCTTCAATCCAAAAACAAATTCATCAGCTATCATGTTATCCATACAAAAAAATCGAATTTAATGCAAAACCAGACCCTGATCCAATTTTTTCATTGGTATTATAACGAAGAACAAAATTTATGGACTAAAGTAGCTGCTGAAGCAAGTCATTTAAAAGAAATTGGCGTAACATCCGTTTGGTTGCCACCAGCGTATAAATCGAACAATGCGGCTTATGATGTTGGTTATGCGGTTTATGATCTGTTCGATTTGGGCGAGTTCGATCAGAAAGGAAGTGTAAGTACCAAACATGGTTCTAAAGACGAATATATCAAAGCAATTGAAGCACTGCACGATAATGGAATTGGAGCCTTGGCCGATGCGGTTTTTAACCACAAAGCTGGTGGTGATGAACTGGAGAAAATAGCTGTTAGAACGGTAAATCCTGATGATAGAAATGAATTTACCAGCGATGTTTTCGAAATAGAAGCCTGGACAAAGTTTACTTTCCCCGGGCGAAAAGGTAAATATTCTGAATTTATATGGAATCATGAGTGTTTTAGTGGGGTAGACTGGGCCGAAGATAGAAAGGAAACAGCTATTTATTCGATCCAAAACCACTTAGGTGAAGGTTTTGAAGAGGTTCCATCTACTGAATTCGGCAATTACGACTACCTGATGTACAATGATATCGATTACCGCAACAGGGCTGTAGTTGAAGAATTAAAATACTGGGGCGAATGGGTAGTGGAAACCACTAAGGTAGACGGTTTCAGGTTAGATGCGGTTAAACACATCAATCCTGATTTTATTGTAGAGTGGATCGATCACCTGAACCAAAAATTTAACAGGGAGTTTTTTATTGTGGCCGAGGATTGGAATGTGGTGGATATAGCGGGGCAATTGAACTATATTGAAATTACCGGCGGGAGGACACAAATATTTGATTCGTTGTTACACCATAATTTTTTCCTGGCGAGTAAGAACGAGGAATTTGATATGCGGACGATTTTTGATGGAACGCTGGTACAGGTAAAGCCCGATCTGGCGGTAACATTTGTTGATAATCACGATTCGCAACCTTTGCAGGCGCTGGAATCTTATGTCGATTTTTGGTTCAGGCCTTTAGCGTATGCCATGATCTTGTTGCGTATGCAAGGCATTCCGTGTTTATTCTTTCCTGATCTGTATGGAGGGATTTATGATGATAAAGATAAAGAGGGTGAAGAGGTACATGTTGAGCTAGTGGCCATCCCTGCGGTTGAAACGATGAGTAAAATCCGTACAGCCTTAGCCTACGGTGAGCAACGTGATTATTTTGACCATGGCATTTGTGTAGGATGGACCCGTGCCGGTGATGAAGAGCATGAAAATAGTGGTTTAGCCGTATTGTTGAGTACAGGAGAAGAAGGATTTAAAAAAATGGAAATTGGTAAACACTTTGCCGGAAAAACCTTTGTTGATGCCCTAGGCTATCGCCAGCAGGAAGTAGTTATTGATGAAAATGGTTGGGCAGAGTTTCATTGCAATGCCGGCAGTGTATCGGTGTGGGTGTTGAAAGTGGGGTAGGAGAAGAGATAACATTCTGGTCTGTGGGGACACAGACCACGGCGGGGAAATTGGTAAACACTTTGCCGGAAAAACCTTTGTTGATGCCTTAGGCTATCGCCAGCAGGAAGTAGTTATTGATGAAAATGGTTGGGCAGAGTTTCATTGCAATGCCGGCAGTGTATCGGTGTGGGTGTTGAAAGTGGGGTAGGATTGTCAATTCCATGCCCAGGCTCAATATCTATCCACGCGTCATTCCCGTGCAGACGGGAATCTTAAAGCAACTTCCTTTTATTTAGGGCATAAATCTTACCAGAAATAATGTATTTTTAAGACATGGAACGCGGTGGTTGTGTTTACATTATGACAAATGCCTTTAACACGGTTTATTACATCGGTGTTACTTCTGACTTACACTCAAGAGTAATTGATCATAAATGCAAAAGATATCCAACTTCATTTACAGCTAAATACAATTGTATAAAGCTCGTATATTTTATGTTCTATCCTGGCATTGAGGAGGCAATTGCTGAAGAGAAGAAATTAAAGAAATGGAATAGGGATTGGAAAATTAAGTTGATTAGCGATAATAATCCTCAATGGTTAGATTTGTTTAATGAGGACTTGTGACTTTTTAACGTAACCCATTTTTTATCTGTTAAAGATGAGAATCCTAAAACCCGGTATAATGCATTACGATTCCCAATCGAGTTGGGAATGACGGAGCGCCTGGAAATGATGACCTATCCAATATGATCTATCTATAAAAAATTATCCTCAGCCCTATACGCAGAAATAACTGCCAATTCACCCTCTTTTCCGCCTTTAGAATTGCCGTGCTCCATACCCATTACGCCTTTGTAGCCTTTGGTATTCAGGTGTTTGAATAGGTTTTTATAATTAATTTCTCCGGTTGTAGGTTCTTTCCTGCCTGGATTATCTCCAATCTGGATGTAGGCAATTTCATCCCAGCAGCGGTCGATGGTTTTAATTAAGTCGCCTTCGGTACGTTGCATATGGTAAATGTCGTAAAGAATTTTACACGAAGGACTTTTAACCGCTTTACAAACGGCATAGGTTTCATTTGTTTTTTGCAGGAAAAGTTCCGGCGTATCGCTCAAGGTTTCCAAAACCATAATCAGGCCATGAGGTTCGAAAATTTCGGCTCCGGCCCGCATGGCATCAATTACATTGGCAAACTGATTGCCGTAAGGCAAGTTGCGTTCATAAAACCCAGGCACTACAGTAAGCCATTTGGCATTACAGCGTTTTGCAGCTTCCACCGATTTTTTACAGGTTTCGGCAAATTTATCCTTAAACTCCTTTTTACCTGTGGTTAAAGAGGTTTTCCAGTTATCACCACCATCTACCACAAAAACACCCATGCGCATGTCCAATTTTGCCAAAAGTTTTCCAATTTTTTCCTGTTCTTCTACAGGGCGGTTTAGGTAACCGTTGTCTTCTATGGAACGGAAACCTTTATCGTACATAAACTGGATCTGATCTAAAAAGCTTTTGCCTGCATGGTTTTGGAACATGCCCTGATGCGGTGCATAATCGAGGTTAAAAGTTTTATCGCTTAATGTATCATTTGTTTTTTCGGCAGCAAAAGTATTGGTAAATCCTGCTCCTGTAGTAATGGCACCAGCTGTAAGCAGGCTATTTCTTATAAACTCACTTCTTTTCATCGGTTTAGTTTTAACAGATATTAGCGTATAATTAATTTTTTGAATCCTGTAGTTAGCGTATCGGCTACTTTGCCATCTTTTTGATGGTACACAAAATAAGCCTCAAGGTTTTTTCTGCTTTCTACGAAAGCCATGGCATCTTTGAGATGCATGGCCATCAAGGCATTATCATATCCATCGGCTGTAATGGCATCTTTGGCGTATACCGTTACACTAATCATTTCATTATTTAAAGGATAGCCGGTTTTAGGATCGATCAGGTGAGAAATTTTTTTCTTGCCGCTCTGGTGGAATTTGCGGTAGTTGCCTGAAGTGGTAATTGCACCAGAATTTATCGCAGCGATATGCCTGATTACCGGCGTTCCATCCTTATCCGGACCTTCAATGCCAATTTTCATGGTTTCGCCATTGGGTTTAGGTCCTGAAATCCGAATTTCGCCTCCCAGTTCGGCTACATATTGTTTAATTCCTTTTTGTTCAAGATAAGCGGCAATTAAATCGACACTATAACCTTGGGCAATTCCATTTAAATCGATTTGTATACAGGGCTTTAGTTTGCTTAATAAACCATTCTTTAACTTCAGGTTTCTCATGCCAACACAGGCCAATATCGATTTAATGACTGCCGGATCGGGTTCTTTTTTAGCCTCTTTTGGCCCAAAACCCCAGGCTTGTACCAGTGGGGCAACCGTAATATCGAAAATGCCTTTTGTATCCTGATTGATCTCGAAACTCCTTTTTAGCACGTCGTTTATAAAACGATCGGTTTTAATTTCTTTTTCGGCAACATTAAATTGATTTATCAATGATCCCTTTTTGTAAAGCGACATCGATAAATCAATTTCGTTCAATAAACTATCTATACCAGCCTTAGTAGCTAAACTATCAGTAGCATAGTACATAATGGCATAATCGGTTCCCTGCGCAAAACCATTAATTTTATATTGCTTCAGCTCTTTTTTCAGGGAGAAAGCAAATATTACTGGTAGAATGAAAAGCAAAAACCTGTAACGCATCAATTTAATTTTAGATCACCTTGGTTTGGCCGGGCATGGCAATAGGATATAGTCCTTTTTCATCAGGCATTAATTTTGGGTTCGCATCCCACGCAAAACGCTCAGGCATTAAACTGATGTTCGACGCTAAAGCTTCATCCCATTTAATGGTTTGACCAGAATAAGTAGCATAACGACCGATAATTGACGAGAATGTACTTGTTGCAGCATAGTCTACATTACTGAATTTATATTCTCCCTTAGAAACCGCATCGAACAGTTCATCATGCTCTGTTTGGTATGGATTTGCATTTCCTTTGGTATTGTGGTTATATAATTCTTTACCACTGTAATCTTTCATAATGGCCTGGTTGCTGCCGGAAAGATAAATTTTGCCTTTTGTACCCTGAAAAGTTTCATCTACGCGGTTACTGATGCCTTCAAAATGCCTGCACTGGCTATTAATTACGGCACCATCGGCATAAGTTAATTCGATAGAGTGGTTATCATAAATCTCTCCATAGTCTTTTCCGGTTCTCCAGGCACGGCTACCTGTTCCCTGCACCGAAACCGGATGTCCGTTTTTTATCCAGTTGGCAATATCGATATTATGTACATGTTGTTCAACAATATGATCGCCGCACAACCAGTTGAAATAATACCAGTTTCTCATTTGGTATTCCATTTCGGTTTGATTTGCTGTGCGCGGACGTACCCAAACGCCCCCGCTATTCCAATATACCTGGCCCGACATGATATCGCCAATGGCGCCGTCGTTAATGCGTTTCATCGATTCACGATAGTTGGTCTGGTAACGGCGCTGTAAACCTACTACAACGTTTAATTTTTTCTTTTTCGCTTCTTCGGCTGCGGCCAATACTTTTCTGATACCTGGTGCATCTACAGCAACAGGTTTTTCCATGAAAATTTGTTTATTCTGTTTAACTGCTTCCTCGAAATGGATAGGACGGAAGCCCGGAGGCGTGGTTAACAGCACTACGTCAGCTAATGGAATGGCTTTTAAATAAGCATCGAAACCTACAAACTGGCGTTCTTTCGGAACATCCATTTTTGCCGCAAATTTCGAACTTAAAGATTGGTAACTGCTGTCTAAACGATCTTGAAAAGCATCGGCCATGGCAACCAGTTTAATATTAAATTTAGTGCTCAAGGCCTGGAAAGCTGCTCCGGTACCACGATCGCCACAGCCTATTAAGGCAATTTTTATGGTATCAGATCCTGATGCATATGCTCCAGCCAGTGGAATGCTGCTTAACATGGCCCCTCCGGCCAGCATGGCTGTTGCTTTTAGAAAATCGCGACGATCTTGTTGGTTAATTGGTTTTTTCATGTGTTTAATTTTATTTTGGTTAGGGTTGTGTTTTTAAAAGTCTTTTATCGGTTGTTTATTGTAATATGCATCTATATCTGCCTTTGAAGGCGTTTTTACAGGGCGTACCAGTCGCATGCCTACAAAAGGAGCTTCAGGGAACCACCAATTGCTTTTCGGGATCTGCGGATCTAATTGTTTCCACGATGGATCGGAAGCCAATCTGGCTGTTGAGGTTAAATTATTTGGTGTTTCATCATAAGAGCCGCCACGAACTACATTTGGGTAGAGTTTTTCGGGCACTGCCACCGGGTTTTCTGCAGTTTTATCTTTGCTTTGACTGTAAAAGTCAGCGATATACTGGTCGTATGTCCATTCGCTAACGTTTCCATACATATCAAATAAACCCCATGGATTTGGTTTTTTTTGCCCTACCTGGTGTGTTTTGTTATCGCTGTTATCTTTATACCAGGCATAATCGCCTAGTTTAGTAGCATCTTCACCAAAAGAATAATTGCTTTCGGTTCCGGCTTTACAGGCGTATTCCCATTCTGCCTCTGTTGGTAAGCGATAAAAAACACCCGTACGCATATAAAGCCATTTACAAAATTGGATGGCATTATATTGTGTCATGGCTACTGCTGGCTGGTTCGCTTTACCCATACCAAAAGTCATATCGAGGTAGGGTTTTGTGGGCCTGGTAACGGCATCTACTTCAGCAGGAATAGCGCTTGTACTGGCTTGTTTTTCATAATCGCGATACAGGAAAGGCTCAAAAATATCCCAGGTTACTTCATGTTTTCCAATCCAGAAAGCATCGAGTTTGACCTCATGAACAGGTTGTTCATCTGGTTTTCCTGTTTTACTTCCCATTTTAAATTTGCCAGCTGGTATAGCTTGCATATCGAATTTTAATTTTGTTCCATTAATGGGTTGTGTGTACGAATCACCAGGCGTTTGTGCTGAAATATGTGCACAGGGATAGGCTATTAATGCTGCAGCAATTAATTTTTTAAACATAATTTTTGGTTAGATACACTTAATTCTCTAGGTGTTTATCTGGTTAGCTTTCTGAAACACTAAAGTAAAAAACCACATTCAAAACAAAGAAAATTTATGTAACAATAAAGGTAAGTATTGCAATATTAAAAGTCAGGTTGACAATTAAAGCTATCGCCATCCTGAACTTGTTTCAGAATCTAATTGGAGAGAAGATTTTTAAGTTGATCTTAGCTAATCGTGGTCAGCATCTTTCCTGTTAAACCGCCTTGCTATAAAGACCCTGAAACAAGTTCAGGGTGACGACCGTTCATGTAAGGCGACAAATAACCCAAACTAAAGCACAAATATGAGGTCATTTAAGCTTATATTCCCTTGCATTTTGACGCATCATCATTGCAAGCTGACTTACCTTCTGTCTGAAACTTTATTGCTTAAATTGGTAAAACCAACCAGCGTATCCCAACGTGCGCCCGGGCGGCGGTAATAAACGAAAATCTGATAACTGTTTTCGGTCTGGAAAAATGCACCCTCGAAAGGTTTGGTTTCCATTACCCTGGTATCTTTATTATACCAGGCATATTCATAATCATATAGGCCCTGTTTAAAGATCACATTGCCATAAAATTGTTTCCTGTTGGCATCGTAGAGGAGTTTATTTTCATTGCTCATGGTAAAATTGTTAAACCGGCCAACAACATAAGCATCGCCGTTAGGGCTGGGTGCCGAGCCATTTAAAGTAAATAAAACACTCATATACTCTGCTTGTGTTTTGTCGTCGCGCCCGTCGGTATTACGGATAAAAAAGTTTCCGTTTTCATCGTACTGGTTGGCAAATGCACCTACAGTTCTGGATGCATCCTGGAAAAGTATAACATTTACGGATTGATTATCGCGATAAATATCCTTCACATTATCTGCCTTGTAACGCAAACTCCTCGTATCAAATTTCCTAAATTCGTTGTCTCCCCAAAAATCATTCGTATTGAGGTCGTTATAAACCAATTGGTTTGGCCGTACAAAGGCTGGTTTGGTATTAACCTGAATGGTATTCGCATTAAAATTCTGCATCACCACCGCTTTTAGATCCTGATAGGGGTTAGGGATGGGGAAAGCATGGTTAATGGTAAAGTTGATTTTTTGTTTGTAGTTCCTGTTTTCTACCTGCATAGAATTGTTTACTTCTGCCGATACAGCAAGCTGACTATCGAGCATATAAAAGCGCTGCGAAATTACAGGTTTGTTTTTGTCGCCATCTAAATAGACTTTTAATACATAATTACCTCCAATTTTGGGTTGGATTTGAGTATTGGGTAAGCTGATTTCGTAATGTGTATATTTTCTTGCGGTATTGGAAGAATAGCGATAATTGATAATGCGGTCGTCATTAAAACTCCCCAGATAATCAATGCTCGAAATTTTCGAAGTCTCCCATTCTGCAGTGCAATGTTCAATGGTATACCAGTAATTTTGGGTGCCTGCCAGCAAGTCATCAAAAGAAAAAGTGATTGTTTCTGACGAATTGAGCATAATAACAGGTAAACTTTGCTCTTTATTACTATTATAGCAAAGCACAGTTTTAATATTTGGAAGATAAATTTTATTCTCGTTGGTAAACTTTGTATCGTTTTGTGCAAAAGCTAAAGTAGAGATGAAAAATAAAACCGGAATTAATATTTTCTGCATGGCTAAAAGTAAAGTTTTATTGGGAAGTGGCAAAATTGGGTTAGCGTTTGGTTGGCACGGATACATGGATTAATACGGTAGGTTTTCCGGCGTATCGTCATCCCGACCGTAGTGGAGGGATCTTTTTCATGGAAGTTTGATTTGTTCAGAGTTGTCAACTTTAATAGCGAGGTGGCCTGAAAGTTGACAACTCTCCGATTAAATATAATGCATCAGCCAGATGGTAACATTTGGCTGCACATCTGAACACCCCGTCCTTGCGGACACCCCTCTGAAAGAGGGGAATTATATATCGCATAATACCGTGTTTCTGCGTTTCCGTGGCAACAAAAAAAAGCCACAGAATTTCTGTGGCCTTAATATGCTTTAATAGGGGTTACAACTAACCTTCCAGTTCCATAATCTCAGCAGCTAAACTTTCCCATTTACTTTGGCTGTTATCTAACTCTTGTTTAGTTGCTAAATAACGTTTGTTTGCTTCTGCTAATTTATCGGCTTTAGCGTAAACATTCTCATCAGCCAGTTCTGCTTCAATGTTTTTAACGTTCTGCTCCAGTTCGGTAATCAGTTTCTCTGTTTTTTGCAGTTCGTCATTCAGCTTTTTCAACTGATTCGCCGTATTCGGAGTAATTGGTTTTGGTTCTTCTTTTGGTTTTTCTGGCATTTTAACCGGAATAGGTTTCGCTGCAGGAATTACCCTTTTGCTATTCCACTCCTCATATTCTGCATAAGTACCAGGGTATTGTTTAATTTTTCCGCCTTCTATAAACCAGATCTTGTTGGCCACATTATCTAAGAAATACCTATCGTGAGATACAGCAATAAAAGTACCTTCAAATTGGTCCAGTGCCTGAATCAGAATGTTTACCGATTGGATATCCAAGTGGTTGGTTGGCTCATCCAGAATCAGGAAGTTAGAATCTGTTGTTAAAGATTTAGCAAGGGCCACACGCGATTTTTCTCCTCCGGAAAGCACTTTGATCTTTTTGAAAACATCATCACCGGTAAAAAGAAAACAACCTAAAATACTCCGTAATTCGGTATCGCTATGTTTTGGGGCAAATGCCTGTAATTCTTCTAAAATTGAATTTTCTAAATGCAGCGACTCCAATTGGTGCTGCGCAAAGAAAGTGGTAGTAACATTATGACCCGTTTCGCAGAAACCTTCAAATTTTTCAGTGCCGGCAATCATTCTCAATAATGTAGATTTACCCTTACCGTTGGCACCGATCAAGGCAATTTTATCACCTTTTTCGATTACACCTTCAGCATCGTCCAAAATATGCACATTTGGATAGCTTTTATTGGCATGCTCTATCCGCACCACGTGTCTGCCTGATGGTTTGGAGAATTTGAAAGCAAAATTAACGGTTGGGTTATCATCATCAACATCATCAATACGCTCCATCTTGTCTAAAGCTTTCATCCGCGATTGAGCCATTTTAGCCTTGCTCGCCTTCGCCTTAAAACGTTCAATTAAACGTTCTTCCTGTTTAATTTTGGCCTGTTGATTTTTAAATTCACCCTTTTGGATTTCGCCACGTAAAGCCTTTTCTTCCACATAGAAGCTATAGTTACCTGCATATACCGTTAACTTGCCCTTACGCGATTCGACCGTACGGTTTACAATTTTATCTAAGAAATACCTATCGTGAGATACGATTACAATGGCACCTTCAAAACCCATTAAATAGTTTTCCAACCATTTAATAGAAGGTAAATCCATGTGGTTGGTTGGCTCATCCAATAATAAGATATCAGGAGTTTGTAATAAAATTTTGGCCAGCATTACCCGCATACGCCACCCTCCGGAAAAGGTATTTAACGGACGTAACTGATCTGCCGTGCTAAAACCCAAACCAGCCAGAATTTCGTTAGCTCTATATTCGATGTTATAACCATCTAAAGCTTCAAACTCTTGCTGTTTATCACTTAATTTAAATAAAACCTCTTCGCTATAATCCGTTTCGATTTTTTTAAGTAGCTCTTCAATTTCATCATGCAACTGGTTTTGGCGCTCAAAAGCTTCCATGGCCACGTGCAAAATGCTATGGTGCGAATCATAAGAAAGTAAATCCTGGTTTAAGTAGCCAATTTTCAGGTCTTTCGACATGGAAACAGTACCCGAACTAGGTGCATATTCGCCTACAATTATTTTTAAAAGTGTTGATTTTCCTGTTCCATTGGCGCCAATTAAACCGGCTCTGTCGCCAGGTTTTATGTGCCAGTTCGCGTCATCGTACAAGGCTCTTGAGCCAATCAGGAAAGTTAAATTATTTATTGAAATCATTTCGGCTGCAAAAGTACGAAATTTAAAGGCTTTTTTCAGGTGGAAAGTCAAATAGGAAAAACTGCTATCCTGAATGCAGTGACCAAGCGTTATTAGAAATTGTAAAATAAATTTTGATTCTGATAAAACCTTCTTACTTTTGTACTGTAATAAAAATAATTACAGAATGAGCAATAGCCGGTTTCCAATCTCCCTACACATTTTAACCTTATTAAATGAGGCGAAAGGTGCTGTTGTGAGCTCAGAGTATCTGGCCGGAAGTATCAATATTAATCCTGTTTTGGTCCGCAAGGAAATTATGAATTTACGCAAACATGGTTTTGTTGAAAGTAAAGAAGGTAAGGGAGGAGGTTCATTTCTGGCTAAAAGTGCCAAAGATATTAATCTGGGCGAAGTGTACCAATCGGTTAGAAGCAGCAATGTGTTGGGGCAACATAAAAATGAACCGAATCCTAAATGTCCGATCGGTAGACAGATCAATCAGCATTTAGATTCCCTGTACAGTAACGCAGAGAATGCGCTGATCGCCAATTTATCAAAACAGACATTGGCAGATTTTGCCTCGGCGTTTGAATAATTTTTTTTTGGATATAACTGTAATAAAAAACATTACAATTTTATAATAATAAGTTAATTAAAAATTAAATAATATGAAAGTAGCATTAATTGGAGCCTCCGGATTTGTAGGCAAAGCCATTTTGAACGAATTAGTAAGTCGTGGAAATGAAGTGATCGCCATTGCACGCGATACCGCCAAAATTGAAAGTACCGATGATCTTGTGACTAAAATCGCTGTCGATGTTTTAGAAACGGAAAAATTAGCAGAAGTTTTAAAAGGAGCGGATGCGG
This sequence comes from Pedobacter sp. MR2016-19, assembly GCF_014947265.1. Classification (NCBI taxonomy): domain Bacteria; kingdom Pseudomonadati; phylum Bacteroidota; class Sphingobacteriia; order Sphingobacteriales; family Sphingobacteriaceae; genus Pedobacter; species Pedobacter sp. MR2016-19. The sequence continues at coordinate 208,525 of NZ_JADCNK010000007.1, read as the reverse complement.
TAGTAAGTGCTTTTAACGCAGGCTGGACCAATCCAAATTTATATAACGATACAGTAGAGGGCGCAAATGCCATTCAGGCTGCTGTAAAAGCATCGGGCGTTAAACGTTATGTTTTTATTGGTGGAGCAGGTACTTTGCAGATTGAAGGTCACCAAATCGTGGATGGGCCGAACTTCCCTGCTGAGTACAAACCAGGAGCAACAGCAGTAAGAGATTATTTTAATACGCTAAAACTAGAGAAAGAATTAGATTGGTTGTTTTTTAGTCCGGCTATTGAGATGCATCAGGGCATCACCACTGGCCGCACCGGAAAATACCGCTTGGGTAAAACAAGCCCGGTTTTTAATGAAGAAGGCCGTTCTATTTTATCGGTAGAAGATTTGGCGATTGTTATTGCTGATGAATTGGAAAATAAAGCACATCACCAGGAGCAGTTTACCGCGGCGTACTAAAAGATGGAAAATGGAAGATGTGGGATGGAAAATGGATGAGGGAGGAAGTTTGTTCGTTGACAGGCAGGTTGCCTGGGTTCATGGTTTGATAGTTCATGGTTGATGGGCGAAATGTTTATCGCATGGATCATTGGGAATTGATCACTGGTCATTCGTAATGATCACTCATGGCTATCAAACCATCAACCAAAGTTGTATATGAAACTTATACTTAGTCTCCCAGAGCAATGAACGAATGGCAAATAAACTGGTGAACTTATAGAGCTATTGAAAGATTCATCATCCATTTTACATTTTACATTTTCCATAATTACCTATAAGTTCTTATCTTCGTGCCATGTATCGCCTTATTAAACCAATATTCTTCAAATTTGACCCTGAAAACGTACATTATTTTGTAGTCAAGCGGTTAAAGTGGTTTAATGATAAATTTCCACTGGGTAAAACCATTATCCGTAGTAGCTTTGATGTACACATTAAAGGTTTAGAACGTGAGGTTTTCGGCATAAAATTCCGAAATCCCGTTGGCCTGGCTGCCGGATTTGATAAAAACGGTGAATATGTGGAGTCACTTAGTAATTTAGGCTTCGGATTTATTGAAGTGGGTACGGTAACACCAATGCCTCAGCCTGGAAATGATAAACCCCGAATGTTTCGTTTACCTAATGATGAAGCTTTAATTAACCGGATGGGCTTTAACAATAAAGGTGTGGATGTAATGGCGGAACGTTTACGCTTGTTAAAAGATAAACATCCTGATATTGTGGTGGGTGGAAATATTGGTAAAAACAAGGCTACACCAAATGAAGATGCGGTAAGCGATTATATTAAATGTTTCGATCGTCTTTTTGATGTGGTAGATTATTTTGTGGTAAATGTAAGTTCGCCAAATACGCCAGGTTTACGCGAACTGCAGGAAAAAGAGCCCCTGAAGAAAATTCTGAATACCTTACAACAGCGCAACCGTAAAAACGATATTTCCCGTCCGATTCTGTTAAAAATTGCGCCAGACTTAACTGATGCGCAATTAGACGATATTATAGAGATTGTAGCAGAAACGAAGATTGCAGGCATTATTGCGACCAATACCACCATCAGCAGGGAAAACCTGGCCACAGAGCAGCATTTAAAAGCTGAAACCGGCGGATTGAGTGGTAAACCAGTTAAAGAACGCTCTACTGAAGTCATTCGTTATCTTTCAGAAAAATCAAACAAAGCTTTCCCGATTATTGGGGTAGGTGGAATCCATTCCGCAGAAGATGCAAAAGAGAAGCTGGATGCTGGAGCATCTTTAATTCAATTGTATACTGGTTTTATATATGAGGGGCCGGGGTTAATCAAAAGCATCTGTAAAGCATTAGTTTAAGCGCCTTATAGTTTTAAACTGATAAACTGAAGAAGGTATTAAATTTCTGAAAATTTCTTTTTTATTCTCGTGTAAAAACTAATCTTGCTATACGTTTTGTTAGTGTGAGGATTAATTTATTTTATAAAAATCTAAGACGTTTTTAGGTTTTGGAAATGAATGTCAGTATTCCATGGGCGGTTATAGTCCCGCTATTCGTTCCAGCCGATGCTGATTCAGTGCCGATTTTCGGTAAAGAATCGGCATCCACTGCTATCGGGTTTATTATGAAAGGCCTGTGCCGGTGATATTTCTCCTTAATTTAACAAATTACCTTGCGCTGCAAACTACTTCTGCCGGCTTACCATTTCATTAATCCATATTGGTGCGAACGGCGAAGTACAGCCTTTAGAAACGGGGTAATCGCGGTAAATGCCAAGTTTTTTGCCGATGGCTAAAGCTTTTTCTCTATAATCAGGATGGTTAATACCAATCTGAGCCAATGTGGTATTCATAGTCCATTGGATTTCTGGTGCTGCTTTAGCCATTTCTTTTTCAATCCGGTCGAGAATTGATGTAATGTTTATTCCTTCAGGCGCTCTGGTGATACGTCCGCTGGTTAAGCTCCAGCCTGCGCGGGCCAGCATAATATTTCCTGAATTCATCCATTTTTCGCGAAATAGTTCCTTTTCAGGATATTCTTTAACCACATAATTATAAAACCAGTCGGCTGCCCAGGTAAAATTTTCTGATGCAACCATTTGCTCAATCTGTTCTGCAGACAGCGCTTTTGGTTTAAGGATTAAGATGGCCAGCAGCCGGGCATCGATATTTTCAGTTTCCCAGAGTTGAAGCGCAAGCGCGTGGTCGGTTTTGATCTTTTTGGCTATTGCCCTGATGTCACCCATTTTAACGCCAAAAATATTTTCTCCTGCACCATTTTTTAGGTGCATGGCACGGACTTTCTCTTCGCCGAGCGATTCTAATTTTGAAAGAGTTTCTGTAAGATTCATGTGTCTTCGTAAATCTAATAGAATAAAGTTAAGATTTTAGGTTGTTAGCATACGTCGTCACCCTGAACCGAGCCTTAGCGAGCTCACCGAAGGTAATTTATTTCAGGGTCTATCTTGCAGGAAAGATGCTGAAGCAAGTTCAGCATGACGATTGAATTAGAAAAGAGGTTTGGAATTACAATTAATATTGTGAGTATCAAAAATACTAACGCATAAAAAAAAGCATCCTTTGATCAGAAGGATGCTTTAAATCTTTAAGAAGAATTTCTAAAAACTATTTTGCCAAAGTAGCTAAAACAGCATTGTTTTTAGCTAATTGATCTTTTTTAGGTTGTGCAGAGCGGCTTCCTAACTCGATGTTAGTTGCTCTCTTTAAAAAAGCCACCTCTTGGTGAGCTGTATTTTTATTTCTTCTGTCTTTTCTTTTTAATCTGGTAACTGCCATGGTAATAACCTTTTAATTATTTTATTTGTACAAATGGAGGTCGAGAGCGGATTCGAACCGCTGTAGAAGGTTTTGCAGACCTCTGCCTAGCCACTCGGCCACTCGACCCTTAAATTCAAGGCTGCAAAAATAGCAATTATTAGTTAGCCTGCAAATAATATCTCAATTTAATTTCGAACTCTCACTAACTCAGCGCAAAAGATTGCGGCACTTACAGCTACGTTTAGCGATTCGGCTTCCCCAATTTTCGGAATGGTAACCGGTTTATTTATTTTTTTGATCACTTCTGCCGATATTCCCTTTCCTTCATTACCTAAAATTACCAATCCTTCAGTTCCCCATTGCGTTTTGTAAATCGATTCGCCATCTAACAATGCACCGAATACAGGAATGGTATTCTTCTCTAACAATGCTGGTAAATCTGCTTCATAAATATTTACCCGTGCCAAAGAGCCCATGGTGGCCTGTACCGTTTTTGGATTAAATACTTCTACAGAGTCGGCAGAGCAGATGATATTTTTAAAACCAAACCAATCTGCCGTACGGATAATGGTGCCCATATTGCCCGGATCCTGAACACCATCTAACACTAAAGTGAACTCATTTTTCAACTCTTTTAGATCCAATTCCTTGTTTTTGGGGATGTGGACCAACGCTAAAAAGCCTTGTGGTGTTTGCAGCGTACTAATCTTGTCTAATTCGGCGTTCTTTACTTCAAATAAGTTTATATTTGCGGGTAATTTGGGTAACAAATTGTATTGTTCGCTGTTGTAAAATATAGTGTGGATCTGGTAGCTTGATTGGAAAAATTCTTGTATGGATTTTATACCTTCAACAATAAACAAACCATGTTCTTTACGATATTTTTTTTGATGTAACGATTTTATAAAACTAATCTGTGATTTTGAAAGCATACCAAAACTCAATAAATATTAAACTGAAAAGCACTGCAATATTACTATTTATTATTGTTTTAATTCAGGCCTGCTCATCAACTAAGTACATTGCCGACTATCAATCGATAGTGAAAAAGGTAACTATTGACAGTGTTGATGCTAAATTTGAAGAACAGGCTTATAACTATGTTCAAAAAGATATCAGGCCGGCTTCGAAGCTGAGTATTCAGGTGCCATTATATAACCTGTTTAATTCTAAAGATGGCCGGTATAAAACCAGTGACATTAAGCCGTTTGGCACACCTCCAGCCATTTTAGATAGCACGCTGGTCGAAATTTCCAGAACACAGATCCAGAAGTTTTTAAAAAGTAAGGGCTACCGCCAGGCCGAAGTAACTTCTGCTATAAAAATTGCAGATAAAAAAGCTGAAATTGTATTCAGTGCAAAACCCGGGCCTGCTTATCTTATTGATAAACTTTCAGATTCAATACCAAATACAAATATTAAAAACCTTTACGAATCGAATAAGGCTAAAATAACCCATTTACATAAGGGAATGCAGTATGATGAAGACTCTTTAACGTACGAAAGGGAACAGATTTACCGCATCATGAAAGAAAATGGATATTTTTATTTTTTAAGGCCGTATGTGAATTTCGACGTTTATGGTGCAGAGCCTACTTCTAAAACCAATAAAATTGATCTCAACCTAAATGTAACCAACCCTAACGATGGCGAACATAAGCAGTTCAATATTGGATATACCCACATGATTATTGCACCTAACCCTGATGGTTTCCCCGATTCAGTGCGTTATAAGCTCAGCAAAGACACGGTTAATGGCATCATATTCACCGATTTTTCCAAACGCTACCGCAGAAATCCAATTGTGAGGTATGATTTTCTGAAGCAAGGCGACCTTTACGATATCCGGAATGAAAACCTCACTTACGATCGGTTATATGAACTCAATATTTTCAAAAATGTAAAAATCGATTATTTCAGAAGAGACAGTACCTCAAATAAAGTAAATGCTGTAATCCAGCTTATTCCACAAAAGGTGATGACTAACCGTGTGGAAGGTGAGGTGCCGTTTAATGGAGGTACAGTAGGGTTTACTCTCGGAAATACCTATACCAATAATAACATTTTCAGAGGAGCAGAACGATTTGAACTTCAGGTAAAAGGTGGTTTGCAATCAAGAATAGGCAATGGTGCTAAACCCTTTAGTGATATTTATCAGCGCGATTTTTCAATCAGTGCCAGTATTACGGTACCCAGATTGATGATTCCTTTCTACAACCCGGTTTTGGGTGGTAATGGAATGCCACATACCACTTTTTCAAGCAGTTATATTTATGCTTTGCAGAAAGATGTATCAGTAAGAAGAATTTTTATCAATTCGATCACTTACGATTGGTTTGAAACCAAATCTAAGTTACACTCTTTTACCCCATTAAATTTCGAATACCGTTTTGGCAATTTAGATCCTAATGTTGATGCTCAAACTGTATTGAATAACCTTTATTACTCAACATTGTTAGGCCGTAAAGATTTAACCCTGGGGATGAAATATACCTATACCTTAAATGGAAATAAGCTAAATGAATACCGGTCTTTTGTTTATTTAAGGGCAGGGATGGACATTGCGGGTAATATGTTGCAGGGCATATCCAAATTAAGCGGCAATAAAAACGATCCTGCCAACAACGATCCTGCAAAAATATTTGGCTTGCCATTTAACCAATATATGCGCCCGGAGGTTGACCTAAGGTGGTACAAACACTTGGGTGGGGAGCGGCAGTTTGTTGCCCGTTTAAACGCTGGTGTAGCTTATGCCTATGGGAATTCGGTGTTAACAGGTATTCCATTCGAAAAGCAATTTTTTGCTGGTGGATCGAGCGGAATAAGGGCCTGGCAGGCAAGAACCATCGGACCTGGTAACTACGATAGAGGTCTTTTAAGAAGTGATACACTGAGAAGGGCATTTTTTGGGCTTGATCAGCTTGGAACCATGCGGATTGAGACCAATTTTGAATACCGTTTTACCGTTGCCAAGAAGTTTCTTGGTGCAACATTAAAAGGTGCAGCTTTTGTTGATATTGGTAACGTCTGGAACCTACGTAAAGGCGAATCAATTCTCGTTTCAACGCCAACACTTGATGAACAAACCGTATTTAGATTAAGTAAATTTGCACAGCAGCTGGCTGTTGGAACAGGTGTAGGATTGAGATACGATGTGCAATATTTTGTGTTTAGGTTTGATGTGGGCTTAAAACTTAAAGATCCTCAGTTCTCGGGTTCGGATCAATGGGTGATCAGTAAGTTTTTATCCGGAGCGAGAGATTTTAAAGATACTTATAATGCTACACATGGGCCTGATACTTATCGTTTTATACAATACAATTTTGGTATAGGTATGCCGTTTTAATTAACCAAAAAGGCTTAAAGCTTTGGGTTTTGTATCGGGATCTTTAAAAGAGAATTCTTTAAAGGGTTGCCATCTTTTATCCATATGCCTGTAAACAGAAAAGGATGAAACCAGGAATTCCCGTTTAAATTTACGGTCTTTAAATTCAGCAGAAATCTGTTTGAAAACGGGTGGTTTTACATCTCTGAAAGCCAAAGTTAAATGCGGATTGAATTTTTCTTTTTTTTCGATCAATTTTAAAGGATGTAATGCTTTGGTTATCTGATTTTCCAGTGCCATTAATCCTTCATTTCGTTCAACGTCGAGATAAAAGGTATGTTCCGGAAATGAATTGAAATTTCGGAGTGCCTGTGTAAAGGGTTGATGAAAGGAAGCATCTGCTAAAGCTTTGAAAAAACTTTCTTCTGCAGCGTATGCTGAAAGTTTTACCGGAGGGTATAAGGTAATATGTGCCGGACGTTTTAATGATTCGTGCACATTAAATTTGTCTGAAATGTAGGTTCTGATCTCGTTGATGTCTTCTACAATAGAAATGGGAGGGACTAAACACACTAAATAAAGATTTTCCACAATGTAAATTTACTAAAAAAATTAGTAAATTGAAAATCATTATACTGATTGTTGCTGTTTGTCCGTATAATTTTTTTTGTAAAGCAATTTCAGAAGCTTTTAGCTTACAGTAGTCCCGCTCCCGCTTCTGCCGATGAAAAATCGGCATCCCGCTTCGATCGGGTTTAGGGGGCTTAAAATGTGCTACTATTGGAAGTAAAATAAACCCGACCGACAGCGTTATCCCGACTAGGTGATATTTTTATTATCGTTTAAATTTATCGGGATTAAGCAAAGGGCGGGACTGGCCGAACCGAAGCACCGCAAGCCTTGCTTTTCTAAAAAATAGAAATTGCATTAGATCTTTTGTGCTAAACAATGAAGTTAATCGTTAAAAACGATTTGTTATTTTCACACTCGTTAGAAACGAGCGTGAGCATGAATGTTCAACGGAATGGAGGACCTATGTGAAATAAACCCGACCGACAGCGTTATCCCGATTTAGATGGTTTTTTTATTATCGTTTAAATTTATCGGGATTAAGCAAAGGGCGGGACTGGCGGAACCGAAGCAGTGCAGGCCTTGCTTTTCTTAAAAATAGAAATTGCATTAGATCTTTTGTGATAAACAATGAAGTTAATCGTTAGAAACGATTTGTTATTTTCACACTCGTTAGAAACGAGCGTGAGCATGAATGTATAGCCAGTACGAGCAATCTTCGTTTTTCTTTTTTACACCTTTCTTAACAATTCGCAAGCCATGCATAAAGATGCTTCGCCAGCTGAAAAGCTGTCTCGCAATGACGGTTTATTTAGAGTTGTCAACTTTCATATCCAGTTTACTAGAAAGTTGACAACTCTTCTCTGGATGCATCAAACGAGGTTCTTCAACCCATCAAAAATACTTTCGAAAAAGGTAGAAAGGTTTAGTCCGTTACTGTGGTTGAAATATACAAATACCAAAAATACAATCACCACAAATATGATGAGTTTGCGGAAGGCGAATGCAATGATAATGAGTGCTATGGGAATGATAAACAGCCACAAACTATTGATGGCGTAAGGACTTAAATCGGTATCTTTTTTATACACATATACCAATTTGCTGTGCGTACCGGTATCGTTCTGGTGTTTAATGTAAACGAATGTAGATTTATCGATTGGCAGTGGCAGCACGGCAATACCATCGTTAAATTTTAAAATCTGCGTGAAACCGCTCACGCTGAAGGTGTAGGTTCCGTTTATATTCTCGTTGGGGTTATTTAACGAATCGGCTGCAATAATAGCTAGTTTATTGTTTTTAAGTAAGTTTTCTTTTACCAGAAAATTGTTGATTGCTGCATTTTGGGCAAAGCCGGAAAAGCCGATTAAACACAGGGATAATAAGACTAAGATTCGTTTCATTCGATAGAACGTTTATTGTAAATTAAATAACCGATATGCAATAATACACCATTTCTTTTAATAGCATCATTATATAAATTATAACTTAAACTTACGGGGCCAAGTGGAGAATGATAAACTAAACCTGCAGTAGCCGCATAGCGTATTTTTGTAATCGCCTTTGCATAATCTACATCCTGAAAATTGTTCAGCTCAAACTCTTTGTGAGGCAAAAATAAATAACCCTCTAATCTAAAGTCTAGATTTTTTTTAACATTATAAATGTTTTTTATTCCACCAGCGGCGTAGGTAGTTGCCCTAAACTTATCCAGAAATAGCGAGCGGCTATCTTGCAGGGGGTAAAAGGCCGGAGCGGTTAAAAGTGTTGCGTAATAGTTGCTAAATAAGGGTTGGTTTGAAATAACGCCTTCAACAATATAACCCAAAGTATATTTTTTAAGGTGTAAAAAATAGTTTTCCTGGGTGAGTTTAATGCTTCCCCAATGGTGCAAACGGCTAAGCTCTGGTGTTTTAATAAAACCCGGGGTATTGCGGAAAATATTACCAGGATCGTAATTTTCGCGACCAGTGGTATAATTAAAACTTAAAGAAAAACTCTGTCCGTTTGTGGCGTATTGTTTTCTGTTGAGCGAATTTTTTTCGAGGTTTAACGAACCTCTGAATCCATTAAAAACGGTTTCATCCAACACATCTCCAATACCAAAGGTATTGTTGGGACTATAGTGATCACTATTATTGATAAAAGTAGAGTGGAGAACAATTTTCGTATTGTAATTTAAAGGCATGCCCACCATCAGATCAATTTTCCGGTCGGATTGCTCGATGTAGATAGGGTGGGGATTTTCGATAAAAATCTGACTGGTGTTATAATAATTCCAGTGGTTATAGGTTAATTCGGCAGCGAGAAACAAGGGCAGCTTAGTTGGATAATCTACCCGGCCATTTACCTGCACCGATTCGTAAAAACGGCCTGAATAAAAGCTGGTTCCAAACGTGTACGATTTCCTGTTGAGGTAATTGTATTGTGCCCCAAGGAAAACATTGCTGATTGGCCTGGTGGAGATATTACCACCTAATTCGAGTTTAAAGCTCTTCTTAGGTTGTGCAACCACCTCAAAGGTATAACTGTCTGTGGCAGCCTGATAAGAAATTTTAGGATATACCGTTTCGAAAGTCTGGTCGGCAACCAGTTTGTAATAGCCCCTTCTGATATCCTTCAGATCGAAAGTGGTTTTGTCACTTTTAAAAAGCCTTTCTACATATTTTTTTTGTTGTGCATTAACCCCTGATACTGTAACGTTGCTAAACTTTAACTCCGGTTTTTTTGCATTAAATTTTTCTCTTCTTTTTGCCAGTTCTTCATCGCTTACTCTTTTGCTGATTAATGCTTTAATTCTTGGCATATCGGCTATGGTTGCATCATATCCTTTTTTGATCAGCTCTTCTACAGGGGCAAAATTAGTTGTGCTATAAGTAGCTAAATCGGGTTGGATGTATACCCCATTTTTACCGATCATGGTAGAGTCTGATTTGGATAGAAACATGTATACCAGAAAACGGTTCATTAAACGATCGTCGATGTTTTTAGGGTATTCGTTATACGTTTTAGAAGAAACATTGGCACCAATTACATAATCGGGCTTGAAATCTCTTTCCATTACATCAGCAGGGAAATTATTATAGAGTCCACCGTCAAAAACATATTTTCCGTCTAATTTAATCGGCCTGTAGATAATGGGTACCGTCATGGTGGCCCTTACTGCTTCAGCTAAACTTCCTTTGCTTACCGTTATGCTTTTTTGCGAAAGCACATCGGCCACCATACAGCGGTAAGGCACAAAAAGGTTGTCGAAATTGTCTTTTGATACTGCAGAAGCCTGAGAGAAAAGCTCAAGAAAAGCAAAATTTAATGGAATATCATTAATCAGGTTAGAGCGGAAACTAAAATGAAAACCGGTATCAATAGCCACTTTTGCAGTTAGCATGGAGGCATTTGGCGCATTTTTCTGGAAATAATAGGTATAATCGCTCGTGTACCGGCCATTTACCCAATTCTGGAAGTCGCTGCTCAACGCAATTTTTTCTATCTCTGCAGGACTATAACCTGCAGCATACATAGCACCAACAATGCCGCCCATCGATGTGCCTGTAATGTAATCAATAGGGATGTGGTTTTCTTCTAAAGCCTTTAACGTGCCAATGTGAGCCAATCCTTTCGCACCGCCGCCGCTAAATACAAGACCTACCTTTTGTGCCTGCAATTGGCTACAGCACAAAACGAACAGTATCAGCAAATATCTTTTAAAAGTTACCACTCTCTAAAAATAGGGTTTTCTTTTAAAATTAGTTCAATATGAAAATGTTATAAGTTAAAATTGTGGCAAAACTTACCCAAATGAAATATGGAATAAAAATCAGTCCTGCCCATTTGTTTATTTTATAGAACATAATTGCATTGATGACAATGAAAATTAACAGTAAAATAATTTCAGCAAGCGCAAAGCCAACTTCGTGCAGGTAAAAGAAAATGAACGACCAGCCTAAATTTAAAATTAACTGGATAAGGTAAATGGCAACTGTTCGGGGGAAATGGACTATTTTATCACGTCTTATCCAAACCAAATAAGCGGCAATACCAATAAGTATATAAAGTGTTGTCCAAACAGGTGCAAAAAGCCAATTTGGTGGATTAAAGGATGGTTTATTTAATGTTGGATACCAGGTTTTAACAGATTGAGCGGTTGCCCATCCTCCTAAAGCACCAACACCTAGTGTAATGGCTATATTAATGATAAAAGCTAGTGGTTTAAATTTCATTGCGCCAAATTTGAGGTTAAACAATGGTAAATCCCAAATGTTTTATTACCTGCCAATGCCCGGCACTACTGGCAGGCTTTCATTGTCGTCTTTTCCGATACTTTGAACTGCAAATAAATAATTGTCTTTACTATTATGGTAAAAAAAAATAGGAGTGAGTGTGTTTTTTCATCTGTCGGTTTTCAGAAATGATGCTTTATTTAAAACGAATATATTGAATGATTTCTTGAATACGTGCCGCTTAAATTCAACCTCTTGTAATATTTTGGGCATAAAAAAGCCCTTTGAAAAAATCAAAGGGCCTGAATTTAATTTTAATATTACTTTGCTGCTGTTAATGCAGGTTCTTGTATTCTGTTCCAGTTGCCAAAAGCTTTTTTTGCTGAAGCTTTGGCAGTATTTAATTCCACATCACCTGCAATGGTTAAAAACGTTTTTTCCGGAGATATCTGGCTATAAAAACTTTTTACATCAGCTAAAGTTAATGCATTGATCGAATTTTCATTTACCGATTGATCGTAATCATAATCTTGTGCTTTTAAGCTGGTCATCAATTTAGCTTTTGCAATATTGAAAGTTTTTTGATCGATTGTGGCATTCCGGATCAAAGAAGCCATTTCAGTTAAATCTTTTGCAAGATCTGTACTAGCGGTAGCCAGTTTGCCGCTGTTATCTTTAAAACTGATGTTCGCATTTTTGCCCACGTTTTCATTTAATACGGCATTTAGTAACTCAACTACGCCATCTTTTTTATTATCGAAGGCTTTAGCATCTAAGGTGAAGCTGGAATAAGCCTTTGGCGACCTGTTGTTTTCAGAAATAATAATGTTCATGCCATTTTTAAGTTTATAGCCGACAGGCTCCTTAAAGGTTTGTGCTTCAGTTGTATAAACTGAGAAGATGGCAAAGGCCGAAATTGCAATTGTTTTAATTATGTTCATTTTATTTTTTATGGATAATAGGATACATTTTATTGATAATGTTGAATTAATATAATTCTGACTAGTTCCTGGGCATTATTTAAAGTAAATAAAGGCAAGAAATTAGAGACGAACGGGCTTATATACGTGAAGAAAATTGGATCGGATTTCTGCAAATGTATATTTTATTCATTTTGTTCATTGTTTATTCAGTTCAATTATTCCTGCTGGCTATGCATCGATTCATTTTTGACGTAAATCTGATAATATTGCCTGTTATCATTCACTTAGCTGCGAAAGAAACTCTTAGAATTAAATCTTAAGAAATTGACTGGATAATAATATTTGGTAGTCAGGGATATGAAATGCTAAACGTATTGCCTTTATTTCTTTTAACCATTTAATGTTTAATGGTAAAGGCTAAACTAAATGTACGTTTGCAGGCGATTGAGGAAGGTGGGTTAGAGGCTGTATCATAAATTGTAATTCAATTGAATTTGTCAGTTGAGCTCAGCCTGTACTGAGCTTGATGAAGTATCGAAACGCCTTGTTAAGTATTTAAAACAGGTCCTTCGAGAGGCTACCATTGACAGACTCTAATAATGGTCGTCATCTCGACTGTAGCGCAGCGAAATGGAGAGATCTATTTAGTTAGATTTAGCTTCGCTGAGCACTTCGTGGTTCTCGACTGCGTTGCACTCCGCTCGAAATGACGGTAACCAGAGGGGTTTTTACGCATAGAATACTACAGTTATTTATATTGATTTTTATGAAATAAATTAACCCTCAGGATGAAAGTTCTATATTTATGAGACAGCCTCATCGGATACAATTAACCGCGATGATTATGCAAAAAGCTTAGAAAAGAAGTGAAGGCATTTTTGGTCCATAACCTATACTTTCTTTGTTACCATGTTTTAAATTAATGGTGGGCGAAATTTTCTGGTGTATGCCGATGATCTGATGCTGATTTTGAACTGATATCTTCTATAAAGTTCTTTATTTCCCTTATTGTTTCTTCCGGTTCGCTAATATGCGGAAAGTGACCAGTGGCTTTCATCACAACCAAAAAATTGTCTGGCGTATTTTTATGAATAAATTCTGCAGCCGATAATGGAGCTATGACATCATTAGTACCTTGCAAGGTAAGACTTGGTACTTCGAGGTTTTTTAATTTGTCTCTGTAATCTGCTTTAAAGGTGGCCATTGCAAAGGCCAGGGCCACGCTTGGGTCTGTAGCTTCAAAACACTCCTGTAAAAAATCAGCAAGTTCGGGCTTAGAAGGGCTGTCTATCACCACTGGCGTAAATTGTTTGCTCCAGGCTATATAATCAAGGGCAATATGTTCAAAAATGGTTTCAATATCGCTTGCATTAAATCCGCCGATATAGTTATGATCGTTTAAATATCTTGGCGAAGGACCAATAAAAACAAGTTTTTTAAATGCTTCAGGCATTTGTAATGCGGCAATCATGCCAATCATACTGCTAACCGAGTGTCCAACAAATATAATGTTCTTCAAATCAAGCGCTTCTATGATTTCAATTACATCACAGGCATATCCTTCAAGAGTAGCATATTTCCGTTGCTCATATTGGCTTAGGTCTGAATCACCCGATCCTACATAATCAAATAGGATTACCTTGTAATCTTTAAGAAAAGCATCTGTAATAAATTTCCAGGAACTTTGCGCACAGCCAAAGCCATGGGCAAATACAATAACCTGGCTACCTTCGCCAAGGATTTTTACGTTATTTCTAAGCAGTATAGGATGCAAAATGTTTGGTTTTAAAATTTCTAATTAAATTAAAAAATGTAACGGATTTTTTATGAAAAAAATAAAAATGAACAAAATGCATACTGTAATCTGCGAACAGGCATCGACTTCAATTTTAATCTTCTTAATTCCTTAATGGTCAAATGTTTGTTTGATTTTTATTATACGAAGTTTAGGGGCTTAAGGTTTTAGAAATGGGGAATTAAAATATTTATGATAATTGGAACTTCATTGTTAAATTACATATTTTGCTCATAATCATTATCTTGCATGTGATCTGCTAACCAAAAAAACTAATATCCTTGATGAAAAAGTCACTTCCATTTTTTATTATTATTTGTGTATTCTTTGTAAATGCATCTGCTCAGGTTAATTTAAAGGGTGTTAAACCTAATGGAGCAGTTGTTTACCTAAGGCAAAAAGGACTGGTGGTAAGCTGGCCGGTTGGCAATAGTGCCATTGGTAAAATGGTTCTTGATCTGGAAAATGGGAGACCACTGTTCAGCAGTTTGCAGGTGGGTAAACCTGGTGCCTTAAAAGAAGTAGCTGCAAATCTCGATCCTGCATTTGTGCTGAGAATAGGTAAACGAACCTTAAGTCCAAACAGTGGAGGCTGGGATGTTTTTTTCGATCGTGTTCCAACCAGGCCATACACCACAAATGCTGTAAAGTTTGCTAAGGGAGCTACCAGTGTTTTTACAAAGGGCGCGCAAACTGTAGTGCGAATAAATGGAGTGCAATGCGAAACATTTAGTGGTGCTTTGGAGATAACATTGTATAATGGAAGCCCATTGTTTAACGTAGCAGCTGTAGTATCTACTCCAAAAGATTCAACAGCTATTTTGTACGATGCCGGATTGATAAGTAAAAAAGAGACCTGGTCTAATGTAGCCTGGTCTGATGTAAAGGGAAATCTTCAGCGGGAAAAAGCATCCAAAGCAGATTCAGCGAAAAATTTGGAAGTAAAATACCGTACCGTTATCGGCGAAAATAAAGGTGGAAGTTTGGCTGTTTTTCCTGCCCCACATCAATATTTTTATCCCCTGGATGAAGCTTTTAACCTTAAATTTACCTGGAAAGGGAGCAATTACTTAAATTTGATTCCCGATTTTGGTATTGGCATCCGTCAGGATCCGTTAGGAGATAAACGTTATGTGCCATGGTTTAATGCACCTCCCAATACCCAACAGCGCCTTAATTTTTTCTGTTTATTAAGTACAGGGAATGCAGAAACAGTTTTGACAGCAGTTAAAAAGTTTACACACAACGATACTTATGTACCCTTGGCAGGATATAAAACAATGGCCAGCCATTTTCATAATGAGTTTATTTCGGATGTAGTGCTGAGCGGAAAAGCGATTCCTGAAAAACCGGAATTTGTTGACGTATTAAAAAAAGCAGGTTTAAATATTGTTAAGCTTGCCGAATTTCATGGACCGGGACATCCAAAAGGACCAGATTCGATCCGTTTAAAAGAATTAGATGCCTTGTTTAAACAAACCAAAAGGTTATCTGATCCTAATTTTTTACTGTTACCAGGAGAAGAAGCTAATAATTTTTATGGTGGACATTGGCTGGCATTTTTTCCTAAACCAATTTATTGGATAATGTCGCGAAAAAGCGATCTGCCTTTCGAAACCAATGATCCAAAGTATGGGAAAGTTTACCGTGTTAGCGATAAGGCTGAAATGCTAAAATTACTGGAACAGGAGCAAGGCCTCGCCTGGACAGCACATGCCCGGACTAAGGCCTCAACCGGTTATCCGGATAAATATAAGGAGGAAGACTTTTTTAAATCGGAAACCTTCATGGGGGCAGCCTGGAAGGCGATTCCTGGTGATCTTTCCTTACCAACCTTAAGTAAAAGAGTATTGAATTTAATGGACGATATGGCGAATTGGGGGCTGAAAAAACATATCATTTCTGAAGCTGACATCTTTACCATTACCGGGCAAAATGAAATGTATGCACACTTAAATGTGAATTATTTACAGATGGACAAGTTGCCAAACTATGCAGACGGCTGGAAGCCTGTTTTAGATGTAATGCGGGAAGGCAAATTTTTTGTTTCTACTGGAGAGGTATTGATTCCAAAGTTTAACATTAATGGAAAAGGCGCAGGGGAAACACTAAAGATTGATCATAGTGGTAGAGCAAAAATAAATATGCAACTCAACTGGACATTCCCCTTGAGTTTTGTCGAAATTGTATCGGGTGACGGCAGAAAGGTTTATCGTAACCGCATTAATTTAAACACTACCCAGGCTTTTGGAACAAGAGATTACAGTTGGGCAATTAATTTAAAAGGCCGTAAGTGGGTAAGGGTAGAGGCCTGGGACATCGCTACCAATGGTGCTTTTACGCAAATGGTTTGGTTGGAATAGTTTTACAGTCATTCTGAGCGCAGCGAAGAATCTCTAAGTGATGAAACACCAAAAATATATGTGATTTGTCATCTTGAGGGTTCATTAATTGTTTAAAATCTGAGTGACGTACAATTGATTTCTTTTACCATACACCACGGTCTTGCCTCGGCTCGCCGCCGCCGAAGGGCTCTTTCTTTTTGGCATCAAAAAGAAACAAAAACTGCCGGCTGAAAATTTTTCTTTTGAAGCAAGTTGTGAGGGCAGGACAGTGCAGCCCGAAAAATTTGTTAGGCCGGATTTAAGTAGAACGGGGATACCGTACTTTGGCCTAGCTGGATGGAAATGCGAAACCAATTAAAATGCTGATTAATAAATATTGTAAAAAAAACAATGGTAGAGGTTAGAATTTTTCAAATACATCGGAGGGTTAATGACAGATATACAAGCGGCGTCATTTCGACCGCAGTGGAGAAATGTTTGGACTATGTTAAAAGATTTCTCCATTTCGCTGCGCTTCATCCGATAGCTCGGATCGAAATGACGGCGATTTTTTAAATCTGTCATTGATAGTGGAGTCGAATGATCTTCAAATGCTATTTACAGAAAAAGATTATTTTGGATGTATTTGTTGAGTGAAGTTTATTGAAGTTTTTGGAGCGTAATGCTGGTGTTAAAACTTTTAATCTTCCTCGCTTGCAGCAAGGATGTATGAGAAAGGCCTATGATTGAGTGGAGCCTTCACTGCGTTCAGAATGACAAGTGTTTTCAAAAGGAAAATATGTTACCGCATCATTTTTAAACCGCCTAATTGCGAGATAAAAAAAGGTAATAGAATATAATCCCGCCAATAATCCCGCACATACTGCAGATGGGGTGATTCCGAAATCGTGATTTTTAGGGAAAGAGAAGTGCAGTACAAGCATTATGGTAAATACAACGGCGATGCTATACAAACCATTAAGGCCTGCTTTTTTCAAGATAAAAGGATAACCCGAAATTTTCTCGTCTACCTTGTAATTAATTGAACCTGAGTTTTGAAGCAGTTTTATTTTCTTTAAAATGTCGAGCGTAATCATAAATGGAAGTAGTAGAGACATAGGCAGTAAAAACCTGGCTAGATTTTGCTCACCACTAAATAAATGAACCGAATTTTGTGCTTTAAAAGCAAAGTAAGGCACAATAGTATTTAATATTGTGTTAGGGATGAGGTGTAACAGCAGGTTTTTTCGTACAAACTTCTTCCAATTCGACACTTTTGTCTGCTCATTATGCTCCAGGTAATCAGACATTAACCAGCTCCTTTAAATTTTCTTTAATCAGTTCCATTGCCTTGTCTTTGATCTGCCAGGCTTCAAATTCGCGAAGAAACGATTCGTTCGACATGAATGAGAAATCCAATTGCCCATTAAAAGTGCTACAAACTAATGTATTTGCATTTTTCCATGGGAAAGCAACCGTAGGACTGTAAATGGTTTTTAATATAAAACTTTTATAATCTTTAGGGATGTTTAAAAGGCCCATATTACTGAGTGTAACATCGTGTGTACCCTTTGTTGTTTTTAAAAATCCGATCATTTTATTTACGGACGAATGGAAATACTCACTCATGTTTAACAGATCGTAAACTTTCATTTCAGCTACCTTTGTTTCCAGATCGCTTTTTAATTTTCGGGTTTTTATCCAGAAATCATTTTCACTTTGTTCTAGCTTTAACTCTGCAATGGGTGCGAAAGCAAACATGGTATCTTGTTTAATAGCCTCTACAAAGCGCCTGATATCAACAGGGCAAATGACCTTGCCGTGTGCTTTGGTACCCTGTACACTTTTAAAGGCCTCCATAAAGGCTACACAGATGGCGGCATGAACAGTAGTATTTTCTGCTTTACACTTAACCAATAGTTGTTTGGTATCATCGGTGCTGATTTTCCAATGAACAACGTAATTGCTCTGGTCTACATTATTACTGGAAGTAGCTTTAAAAAAGAAGAATAAACGACCAAGCGCTGCGAAGACTTTTCCTTTAAAATGGGCTGCTTTAGTGATCTTAAAATCTTCTGGCAGGAGGTCATAAACGGAACGAAATGAAGGATATGGAGCCAGATCTTGTTCAGGATTATCTATTAAAGTCATGAGCTCCCGCATTAAATTTAAAATAGTAGTTCCGTCACAAATGCAATGTGGAAGAACAAGTAAAAGCTCAGATTCTGTTTCGCCTTTTAGCCACACTACCCTTGCCAATGGTTCGTTATGGGCATCAAAAAGTTTGTACCACTCTGTTTTGGATTGAACCAGCCAGCTCTGATCTGTTGGGCGACTGGTAATCCTAACCGGTATTTTGCTGATATTTTCGTTTAATACAAAGTAAGGTACTTTGCCTGTGGCGTCAATATTCATCTGCAATAAGGGATGTTTTAGCTGAATTTTGTGTAATGCCTTATGTAGGTTTTCTTCATTGATTTTACCTGATATTTTAGCGCCAAAAACACAATTTAGCGGTGTTTTGGTATCTACATGCATTATTCTTTCTCCTAAAATTAATCTTCTTTTCATGCGGTAGCAGTTAAAATCTCAATTTGTTCTTTAAGGATAGCGATTACTTTTTCTTTGATGGCCTCTGCTTCTACAAATGCAACATAACCTTCACTGGCCATAAAGGTAAAGTCCATTTGGTTGCGGTAAGTTGAGGTAATTATTGTGGTGGTATTGCCCAATGGGCCCATTACCGAAGGACTGAAAATGGTTTCTACTTCAAAGTTTTGATATTGGTACGGGATGTCGATTTTACCAAGGTTAGAAAACATGCAATCGTTGCTCGATTTGCCATATTTTAAGAAATTGGTAAAATTCTTAAGCGCTGGATGGCACGCTTCCATCATCATCATCAAACTGTAAGGATTCAGTTTGGCCGATTTCTCATTTACGTCCTTTTGTAATGCTTTAACGTTGCCTAAAAAGTCTTTTTCAGGCAATAGTGAAAGTACAATCATTAATCCAAAGGCAAAAATGTGGTCTTTTTTAATAATCGGGTTAAAGTTCCTGATGTCTACCGGTAATGATATTTTGTTAAATGCTTTTTCTTTTCTCACCGCTCTAAATGCGGTTAAAACCGCGGCACTTAGGAGTGTATTTACCGTAAACTGATTGGCTTTGCAAAACCGGATAATCTGTTTGGTGAATTCCTGATCGAATTTCCAGTGGAGCATAAAATCCTTTTTACGTTCTACCGCTACCTTTTTGATCGGGATTACCCAAAGTGCAAGCGTAGCAATTTTACCAATCAATCCGTTTTTAGTTCTATTCCGGTAACTTTTTAATATCTTTTTAGGGATTACATCCTCTACTCCCATAATCGGAATCTCTTTCCCAATGTTGGTCTCCGGATCATCCAAAAGCTGAAGCAATTCTGTTAAAATAGAAAGTACAGAAGTACCATCACAAAGGCAATGGTGATATACCATCAAAAATTCAGAAACGGATTTGCCTTTAATCCATGTGATGCGGCAAAGTGGTGCAATGGAAGCGTCAAAAACGGTTTCCCACTCGTATGTAGATTCTTCTTTCCAATGCTCATCACTTAACCTGTTTACAATGCGGATGGGGATCCTAAAAGTTTCAGTAAGATTGGTTACGAACCAAGGCCTTTTATCTTCATCGAAATGTATTGATGCAGTTAACCAAGGGTGTTTTTTTTGAATTTTAAATAAGGCAAACCTTAGGTCATCTTCTTGTATTTCGCCCTTGATTTTAAAAGGTAGCACGAGATTAAACGGACTTTTCCCATCTCCGTATAACATCCTTTCGCCGAATAGCAGTTTTCTTTTCATTTAGGTTAGTGTTATGCTGAGTTGTCAACTTTCTAGTAAACTGGTTATGTAAGTTGACAACTCTTAAGTTATGTTCATGTGTTTCGACATGCTTTTTTATGCGTTCCATTATCCATCTTTCCTGTTATTAAGCCCCTGAAATAAATCCGATAGCTATCGGATCAGGGTGACGACCTAGCAAGGGCTCGAAATGACGGACAATTGCGATTTACTCCCAGAGTTGTCAACTTTCGGGCGATCGTACTATGAAAGTTGACAACTCAATTCATTAAACCGTTTCTAGGGCCTGTGCTGTTTTTGCAAAATCCTCTAGCAGTTGCACCGCTTTATCGTTACCACCGGCTTCGATAAATGTTTCTTTTATTTTTTGTGCGGCCTGACGGTATTTAGGGTTTTCTAAAAGTTCGAAAACGGTGTCTCTTAAATCGCTGATGCGTAGTCGCTTGTAACGGATACTAACCCCACAACCTGCCTGTTCAATTAGTTTGGCAGTATGAAAATGATCATAGGCAATTGGTGTGATCAACATCGGTAAACCGTTGGTGAAAGTATCATTTACAGTATTGAAACCACCGTGACAAATTACTACATCCATGTGTGGCATCAGTTCTGATTGTGGCACAAAACCGTTTACGATAAAGTTATCAGGCCATTTTTCGAAGATGTCAGGATTGGTTGCCGCCACAATAGTTACGGGTTGGTTTTCGAAAGCATTAATCAGTTTTTGAAAAAATTCCTTACGGATATCAACCAATAAGGTACCCAGGGAAACAAAAACCTTAGGTGTAGTTGCCTTACTCAGACGTTCCCAATCAAAAGGGGCCAGGTTTGGCCGGCCTTTTACCGGACCAACAAAATGCATGTGTGGTGGTTTTTCTTCGAAACCTGCAAAAGCCTGTGACGTGAAAACCATATTCAATTTATTCGAATGGATATGGATATCGTCGCTGTAAATACCTACTTCCCTTTGTAAACCTTTAATCAGATTCTGTTGCCATTCAAATATTTTAGGAGCACTGTTAGCCGTATCGCCCATTACATCTGGCGGAACCGGTGTAGTGGTAACCGATGGGATGCCTTTTAACTGTGCGCTTAGTGCACCAGCGAAAGTAATGCAGTCATTAATCATTACATCGGGTTTCCAGGCATCAACAAAGTTGTTCAGCCCTTTCATCATCATTTTAGCAAAAGGAACATAAGTTTCTTCGAGCGCCAGTTTCATCACTTCCGGACCAGAGCAGGCCGGGCCATCATCCTGACGTTTTAAAATGCGTTGTATTTCATCTGCATACTCAGCCAGGTCTTCTTCCGGGTAAATAAATTCACCACCTTCAGGTAAATGCACCTTTGCAAGCGGGGTAATACCCAGCCATTTTACCTCATGGCCTCTGGCCAATAAACTTGCACCAATGCTTAATGTTGGGCTAATATGGCCGAAAAAGGGCGGAACAACGAAAAGGAATTTTGACATAAGATTATAATTTAACTGATGAATACGTTTGAGGTTTTGTTGCTTAATGCCTCCAGTAAATCGGCGGCGCTTTCTGTTCCGCCAGCTTGAATAAAGGACCGTTTAATTTGTTCTGCAGCTATTTTGTAACTGTCGTTCTGCAGCACTTTGTTTACAGCTTCTTTAAGGTGATTGGCTTTAAAGCGGTTAAAATTTAAACGTTCCCCTGCACCAAGTCTAAAAACACGCCCGGCTACATGGCTCTGATCGTAGGCTATAGGAATAACTACCATAGGGAGGCCATTCATCAAGGTTTCACAAACAGTATTGTGCCCTCCATGGCAAACCACGGCATCGAGGTGTGGCAAAAGTTCCAATTGTGGTACCTGGCGCTGTACCGTAAAATTAGCCGGCCATTCCTCAAATAGAGCAGGGTCTGAAACCACAACCACCTGCAGGTCTTCATCAGCAAAAGCATCGATTACTTTGGCGAAGAAGTTTTTCTTATGCTCATGATCGAAGGTGGTGCCAATGCTGACCAGTATTTTTGGTTTGCTGGTATGAAATGCTTCCCATGTAAAAGGAATTTTATTTTTACGGCGGTTAAAAACGGGGCCTACAAACTTAAAATGTTCTGGCAAATCCATCTCCCCGAAAAAATCCCGCGAAGTAAATACCAAAGTGGCAAGATCAGAACAGGCAATAGAGCCGGTTGTACTAATGCCGAATTCTTTTTGTAGTTCCACAATCTGGTTCACTTCCCATTCATGTACTTTTGGCAATTCATCCATTACTTTTATCGCTGCAGGTGCAGTAACTGAGGTTACATAAGGATAGTTTTTATTAGTTGCTGCAATGGCTCCTGCAAACATCTGATGATCAGTAATCACCAGATCTGGCTTAAACTGGTCGAGTAAGCCGGCAATGCCGTCATAACTATGCCTGTTGAGCGGAATCAATACTTCTTCGTACAAAAATTTGATGCTATCAATACCATAAACAATTTTTTTGGTAATGATATCAAGGTATTTTTCTGAATCTTTTTTCTGCTGGTCGTTCTGACTGTAGCTGATCACAAGGAGTTCGCCACCTTCAGGAAGTTTATCGCCTAATGATTCATCTAAAGTAATCCATCCTACACGGTGACCTCTTTCAAGTAAGGTTGTACCCATACTCAGTGTAGGGTTAATATGGCCGGTTAGGGGCGGAACAACGAATACGAATTTTGCCATATGTGTTTAATTTATGTTTCCTGAAAGAAGTTTAACAATGCTTCAGCGATTACCAATGGTTGCTGGATCGGAATATTATGGTCACCTGGAACGGCAATTAACGACGCATTTTCAATCGCCCCATCTAACTGTTTGCCTGCATGGAGACAATTGGAATCGGTACCATAAAGCAACAGGGTGGCCTTTTTTATAGTTTCGATCTCCGGGCTGTCAAAAAAATCTTTCTCCAGCTCCATGTCGGTTTTAATTGAAGTTTGATAAAAGAGGTACTCGTACATGCGGTGGTTACGCTCCATCTGCCTTTTACCCATTTTTACTTTAGTAGTATCGGTAAAATTTTCGACGTAATGTTCTAAAAACTCACGGCTATATTCATCAATTATTCCCCTTGTTTTATCGTCATTAGGATCTGGCGCTTCAATCACGGCCAGTTTGTTAATTCGTTCGGGGAAGCGGATAGCCATTTTTAAAGCAATCAATCCACCGAAACTATAACCACCCAAATTCACTTTTTGCAGCTTTAACTCTTCCATCAATGCAAGCAGGTCGTTGGTCATGCTCTCCAGATCGTAGCCTGTTAAAGCCTTTTCGCTCATGCCATGGCTTTTCAGATCATAAAGTACCACGTGATATTTTGTGGCGAGTAGGGGTGCAATACTAAAATAATAGACAGACAGGTTACTAAACATCCCGTGAACCAGGACGATGCTTTCAGTAGCTTCTTTATTGAGCTCCTGAATGTGAACCGATTTGCCGTTTACCGTTACGATTGGCATGCTTCGATGTAAGAGATGATCATGCCTAAGTTTAAGTTGATCAACTGATCCAGATCCATTGATGATAACCAGCCCGTAAAATCGATCTGTTCACCAAAATGAGCTTTGATTTTTTCGGAAAAAGATACAATTTCGATGCTGTCCATTTCAAGGTCTTTGGTGAAAGAACTTTCGGGGGTGATATCCATTTCTTCAACAAACTCTTCGCCGATTACTTCGGTGATAAATTGTTTCATGAGGTTGAAGATTTCTTCGCTGCTTAATTTTGTAGTTATAGTGTCCATCCGATGATATAGTTTTTATGTTTGATTGTTTTGATTTTGATGTTATTGATGCGTAATTCTTCGCCATTAATTTCTTCAACGGTGTAGGCTTTTGGATTGCCCTGTAAGCCTTTGCCCAGGTATTTTCCATAGGCTTCTTTAGCTACCCAAAAGCGGGTTGCCCATTCAATTTTGTCGCGGCTTTCAAGCAGGGCCATTTCATGATCGTTAAACACAAGGTCGAAGAAGCCAGCGCTGCGCTCTTCAATATGTTCGATATCAATACCAACAGCTTCGTTAAAACGGGCTATGCCAACAGCATCAGTTCCTTTGTGGGCAATGGAAATATTGATGTTTTCTGTTAAACCCCCTTTAACATAAGGTTTGCGTTGCTCATCAGAATAAATTTCGAAAGTGATGGGGTAGCAGGCCTGATTTTTCTGTGTATTTAATAAATTCCGAACGGCATCTTTTGCCGCTACGCGACTGATCATCCAGGTTCTTCTTTTATTGGGTAAAAGGTTTTGATGATGTTTCTTCTCTGTTTGGTTGAAATATCTTTTAAGGATAAAATCCCAGGATACCACACGCGAGTAAGCGTTGCTAAAAAGAAAAACACCAGATGCCACTTCTTCTGATAAGCGGTTGTGGAGCGGCGACATCGAAACGTTCCAAAGTGGTTCGTCTATTTCGAGCCTGCGGTTTTGCCAGCCTGTAATGATGAGCCAGGTAATGCCATCTCGTTTCATTACGATATCGGCAGTGGCAAATTCATCGTTAATTTCAGTGAGTACGCAGGTACATTCGAATTGCCCTTTCTGGTCGGCCATATCGCCGAAAAATTCTATCTCCTGGATTTTAACCGGGAAAGCAATCCTATCTTTTTCTAAAGTGAGTTGAAGCCATAAACCAAACAATTGGCCAGCATTATCAAGCAAGGAACCTTTGCCGCCTGATGCTTCAATAATGCCTGTAATTCCTTTTTCGCCAACGGCGATCAGTTTTTTAATGCCTTGGTAATCCGGTCCGTGGAACATGTGGGCATCGTAAATCTGTACGGAAGTACGATCGATTTCCAATAATTTTCCAATATCGAAAGTTCTATCCGGAGCAGGATTTAATTGTGAAGCCAGCTGCACTTCTGCATTGGCAAAACGCTCCAGATTAAGGTAAATCCTTTGCTCATCTTTCCATTCGCCAGTTACGGTTTCCTGAAAAGGCTTAACCACATTCATCCATTGGAAAACCCGCATGTTCATGATTTTTTGTACCTTTTCTTCTGGCGATTGCGCATTGGCAATCTCAGCAAATACTTCGAAAATCATGGTCATTGGGATTACCGGATCCATATCTTCAACCGTTGGCCATCCTTTTGGTTGCCTCAAGAGTGAATGGTCAATCAGGTAAGGACAATTGTCCAGGCTCACATCAAGCTTTTGGCTAAAGGGCTGTCTTACAGGTTTTATTGGTTTAGCTGGCGCCCAGTTACTCGGTTGATCGACTTGTAACGCTGCATTTTCGAAAAGATTAATCATTTCACTTTGCATATTGATCATCTCCATTACATTCTCATTAAAAGCCTGTAAAACCGGATGTTTGGCTTCGACAAAAGTTTTGGACTGTACAGGTTGAGTTTGTTTAATGGTTAAACCCTTAAGCGTTTGCAGGTTATGGATAATTGGTGAGCCCAAATCGAGTTTAATGCCTTTGTTTTTTTGTGGAGGAGTAGATTTGACGTTACCCAAATAACTCAGGCCGATTTCTTTTCCTTCAATAAAAAGCGCAGCCAAAACTCTTTGCAGCTGGGTAATGCCCGAACGGATCGGCACATTTGCAGTGATGGTGCTGATTTCTTTTCCCTTTAAAGTATCGTCGATAAAACCAACTAAACCACCTGAACCCACCTGGATAAAAACACGTGCACCTTCGTTATACAGTTTTTCGGTAAGTTCACGAAAACGTACCGGTTTAATTAAATGTTCAGCGCTTAACTGGCGGATGGCTTCAAAACCTTCGGGGTAAGTTTCTAAAGTAGTAGCCGACCAAAGCGGTGTAGTGGTTTTCCGGAACTGCATATCCTGCATACCTTCGAGGATCAATCCCAATTTATCAGCTACAAATGGCGAGTGGAAACCTGATTGGAATGGCAAAATCTGATGGAAAATCTGTTTCGTTTTTAAAATCGGTACCAGTTCATCCAGCGCCATTTTACTGCCACAGAGGATGACCTGTTGCGGGCAGTTATCGTTAGAAAGGTATAAGTCAGGAATGCTTTCGATAATGGGTTGAAGGGTATCTAAACCACAGCCCACAGCAATAAAACGCGAATCTTTCAGTTCAAAGGTTTCTGGATTGAGCACATTCAGCAAATTCATTACCGAACTTTCTTCTGCCAGTTCTGAAGATCTTGCCGCAAGCCATTCGCCAAGGCTGTGGCCTGCATTCATATCAGATTTGATACCCAATTGCTTTAAAGCCTGATCTAAAACGCTGCTTTTGTTGAGTATGTTGAGTGCCTCGCTTAAAAGACCATCCTGTTTTTCGTTTTCTTCGATATTAATTTTGAAATAATCAGCTACCGATTTAATTTCTCCGCCAGCAAGTCCATCTAAACCCGGGAAAACAAAAGCTATTTTTCCATCATTCGCCAATAGCGGTGAATTGGTATACCAGATATCCTGTTTATTTCTCCAGGGAGAATTTTTAGCTACAATTTTTAAGGCTTTTTTGATTCTTTCAGGACTAGGGTTAAATAATACCAGGCGGAAATTTCCATCCCCATTGCTGTAATCTCCATCTTCTAATGACTCGATCAAAGCCTCATGACTAGGCCTTGCCATAACCAAAACCTCATCTTTTTTAGGGGTTTCGTAAGCACTTAAAACCACATGTGCATTGATTCCGCCAAAACCGAATGCGTTTACGGCTGCCAGTTTTGGTAAGCCTGATTGATTCCAGTCTGTAGCCTTTTGCACCGCAGAAAAACGGGTTTCGGCCAGCTGTGTTACAGGCTCATCGCAATGTAAAGTAGGCGGGATAATGCCATGATAGAGTGCTAAACTCGATTTAATCAAGCCTGCAATACCTGCTGCGGGCATGGCATGGCCGATATTTGATTTAACGGAACCGATACCGGCCTTTGGCAGATCGGCATCCTGACCGAAAAACTGTTTTAAGGTTTCTATCTCGGTTTTATCGCCAAGTGGTGTACCTGTACCGTGAGCTTCTAAATAGCCGATATTTTTACTTTCCAGTTCTGCGTTTTTCCACGCTTCGGTAATGGCTTTCAACTGGCCTTTAACCGATGGACTCATTACACTGGCCCCGCTGCCATCGCTGCTGATGCCAACGCCTTTAATTACCGAATAGATTTTGTCCTGATCCCTGATGGCATCTTCTAAGCGTTTAAGCACGACGAAACCACAACCTTCGCCAATAATCAATCCATCAGCGCTTTGGTCAAATGGTTTAATTTTTTCTTGTTTTGATAAAGCACCAAGTTGAGAAAATATACTCCAAAAGGCTGCATTCTGACCTAAGTGCACACCACCTGCAATAATCATGTCGCAACGGCCATTATTTAGCTCCTGTACGCCATGGTCAACTGCAATAAGCGAACTGGCACAGGCAGCATCTAAAGTAAAGGCTAGTCCGCCTAAATTGAGGCGGTTGGCTACCAGTGAGGCCACTAAATTAGGAATCAGGCCCATTGCGGTATCGGCACTGAAGCGACCTTTACGCAATTGGAATTCGTGTTTCACCTTTTCAATTTCGGCTTCGGTAAGTTGTGGCATCAAATCTTTCAAAACGCTCGAAATCTGTTCGCCAGTTCTTACAATTTCGATGGCTCTGGTTGCCCCGGGCCCTACATAATTGCCTTTGCCGATAATGATCCCTGTTTTATCAAGGGAATATTTTTTTTCAAATACGGCTGCATCTTCCAATGCCTGATGAACAAGATCTAAGGTTATCAGATGATCAGGTTCGGTACCTTCAACAGCCAGCGGTAAAATGCCGAAACGTTGCGGATCAAACTGATGATCAGGTATAAAACCACCCCTATTGCAATAAAAACGATCTACTCCACTTACCGTTTTATCAAAATGTACAGGGTCAATCCGGTCGGCCGGAACTGCTTGCGTAGAATCTACCCGGTTGATAATGTTCTCCCAAAAGGTCTGCATATCTTTCGCACCCGGAAAAATGCATGACATTCCAATAATTGCTACGTCGCTTTTCTTCATCTGCTGTTTGGTTATGCGATTTTCTATGTCCAGGTGTTTCCGGCCATGATTAATACCTGGCTTTCTTTACCATATTTAAGTTCGTTTAAGAAAGTTTCCATACCATCCTCTAAAGGAATCAGGGCAATTCCCCTGCGTTGATATTCTTTCTCCAGGGTTGGTGAAACCATACCTGCACCTTTCCACGGACCCCAGTTTATGGCCATTACCTTACCTTGAATCTTCTGTTTTAAGGCCCAGGCATATTTATCCATCACACTGTTTGCAGCAGCATAATCGGTTTGTCCGCGATTTCCATAAACAGAAGCAATACTCGAGAAAAGAATTACAAACTGGGTTTCTGGTCGTAATTGCTCCGCCAATACCCTTAATGGGGTTACTTTGGTATCGAAAACTCGTCCAAATGATTCGGAAGTTTTATTATGGAACAATTTATCTTCCAGTAAACCTGCACCATGTACTACGCCATCAATACGTCCGTAATCTTCGTAAACCTGGTTGATTAAGCGGGTCAAAGCTTCTTCATCTTTAAGGTCCAGCGATTCGTAAACTACCGTAGATCCACCTTCTTCTAAAGTTGCAATGCAACGTAAAATCTGGTTGTTTTTATAGATTCTGTTTGTTTCCTGTTCTATTTCGGCAGGTTTTTTAATTTCACCCTGCTTAATTATATATTGCCTGATCTCGTCTTTGGTTTTTAATGAAGAACTGGCTTCATTTGCAGAGGCGATGGGGTTTGCCGAACGGCCTACTAATATGTATCTGCAAGGATAATCTTTCGCAAAGTGGATCATTAATTCAGCCGTAATCCCTTGTGCACCACCTAAAACCATCACTACGGCATCTTTATCCAGGTGGATATGTGCATCGGTTTCGGTGCTCAACTGGTGTGGTACCAATTCCATAATGTGTCTTTTATGGTCATTGTAAATGATTTCCGAAGGTTTATCTGGATTGAGGATTTCGTTTAAGGTAATATTGGTGATTTCATCTGGAGACATTTTGGTTTCCAGACTGATGAAACGGCATTTGGTATGTTCGTATTCACGATCTAAACTTTTAAAGAAACCAGAGTAACCCTGGTAATTTCTCAAGAAAGAAATATCCGATTGATCGTTAAAATATTGTTTGGTATCTGCAATCAGGTATACCCATTTTACGGTATCAAAGTTTAGTTTTTTAATGGTGGCGAAATGATCGAGAATACCCACTTTTTGCTGTGCTTCGAACATGTTCAGGATAATAAGGCCCTGATAGCCATCCAATGAATCTTCAAAGTTCACCAGATCGGCAATGGCACCATGTTTCTCCAGCACTTTTTTGATTTTGATCGCCTGGCCTCCGCCATCATCAGTTAAGGCAAAACGTTGCCCTTTTAAAATGGCTGCTTCAGTAATGGTAAGTGCAGCAGGAGTCAGCTCAAATCTTAAACGGGATAATTTTTCTCTAACCGTTTGATTATCGATGCTCTCCTCAATAAGCTTTTTTGCTTCTGTAAGCACCTCCGAACTTTCTGCTTCAACATTAGCAATCCAGTTAACCAGCGCATTTAAAGTTTTAATTGCAGCTAGTTTCTCCATTAAATCGTCAGCCTGATCGCCCTGTGAACCAAACCCGATTTTTTCTTTAAGCGACGCGATAATTTCCATTCTTTTGATCGAATCGATGCTTAAATCGGCTTCAAGATCTAGCTCCATGCCTAACATTTCTTTTGGATAGCCGGTTTTTTCACTCACTATATCAAGAATGGCTGATTTTAACTGGTCCAACGAAAATTTTGCAGGTTCGGCCTGACTTGTTGCCGGGGTTACCAGAATAGGAGCGTGAGCTGATTTTGGCTGTTCGGTATTTTCGGTCATCCAGTTTACAAGACTGCTTAAGGTTTTAAGGCCTGCAAGCTGCTCCATAATTTTATCTTCCGGAAGGCTCAATTGAGAAAAACCACCCAATTCTGTACGCAAAGCACCGATAATTTCTACACGTTTAATCGAATCGATGCTTAAATCAGCCTCAAGATCCATTTCCATACCCAGCATTTCCTGCGGATAGCCAGTTTTATCGCTTACAATTTGTAAAAGCACCAGTTTTAAATCTTTTTGTGCAACCACAGGTATTATTACTTCGATGGTTTGCACTTGTGGCACTTCCTGTTTTACCATGATCTGATTTTCAATGCGGACCGGTTGGGGTGCCTGATAGGAGGCCAGGGGTTGATTAATGATTTGTGAAGGCATTGCAGGAGCCTGTCCTAAAAAGGAAAGCATCACATCGCGTTGTGCCTGAATCAGCATTTTCATGCTGTGCAGGTACTCCTGCATCATTAAGTCTTTGGCAGAGCCATTAACGGTTTGATTTTCAGTTAGTGTAGAGGTGTTATTCATAAGGATAATCGGTTTAGTAATAGGGGATGCACCATTTGCCGGAAGTTTACCTGTTGATGGAACAGCGTGTTGGCCGTTTACGTACCAGATGGCAGGACTTTTTTTATAAGCTGAAGGCTCTTCCAGTTTGATGGTTTTAACTGAGCGGCCTTCGAACAATTTTTCAAGCTTGATTTCACGGCCCGTAGCCATATAGCCGGCCAACGTGCCCAATAAATTGCTCAATTTGTTCTGGCCTTGATCTTCGGTGTGTAAAATCACTTCATCTTTACCGATGCACGATTTGGTTAAACCGCTTAGCACCTTGCCAGGGCCAACTTCTACGAAAACCCTGGCTCCGGCAGCATACATATCCCTTAGCTCATCAACAAAAAGGACAGGTTTTATCAAATGGTCAGTTAAACGTTCTTTAACTGCTGCAGCTTTAACGGGGTATTCTTTTGCCGTGGTGTTAGACCATACGGGGATTTTCAGATCGCTGAAGTTTATACCAGATAGTACTTCCTGGTAAAGTGCTTTCGATTT
Source organism: Pedobacter sp. MR2016-19 (assembly GCF_014947265.1). NCBI lineage: Bacteria > Pseudomonadati > Bacteroidota > Sphingobacteriia > Sphingobacteriales > Sphingobacteriaceae > Pedobacter > Pedobacter sp. MR2016-19. The sequence goes on along the minus strand of NZ_JADCNK010000007.1, from coordinate 177,415 downwards.
GGCCACCAACGGACTATGGAAAGCACAGGCTACTTCAAGCGGACGGAAAGAAATTTTAGCTTCTTTTAGCACTGCTGCCAATTGGCCAATGGCTGCAGTACTACCTGCAATTACACATTGTGTTGGCGCATTAAAGTTTACCGGATAAACGTCTTTGATGCCGCCCATGTATTGTGAAAGATCTTCCTGTTTTGCACTCACGGCGAGCATGGTGCCCGGATCGCCGTTTTCTACGGCATTCAAAATAGATTGTGCCCGTTCAGCACTCAGGTAAACCAAAGCTTCGTCTTCAAAAGCACCAGCAAAACAAAGTGCAGGCAATTCGCCATAACTGTGGCCTGCAACCATATCAGGTACAATTCCTAATGATTTTAAGAAGTTAGCGATTGCAAGATCGACGATACCCAATAACGGTTGTGCCATGCGGGTATCTTTAATTCGTTCTTTTTGTGCTTTTGCATCAGCCTCATTAAATACAGTATTAGGGAAAAGGATTTTTTCGTATTCAGGATAAGCAGTCAGCAGTTTTCTCATTTCCGGAAAAACAACGAAAAGATCTCTGGCCATGTTTACGCGTTGGCTACCTTGCCCTGGGAACATAAAGGCAACTTTACCGTCCTGTTTTTTAGTGAGGTAGGTATCTTTGCTTTCTACGCCAGATAAAACCAGGTCGATTTTCATGACCAGGTCTTCTGCATGGTTGGCAACGATGCTTAATTGAACAGGTTTGGTATCGACTGTTGCAAGGCTATACGCAATATCTTTCAGTTCGATCTGATCGTTTATTTCTAAGAGGTTTTTTACCGAAATTACGCGGTTTTTGGCCTCTTCATAAGTATCCCCCCTGAAAACAAAAAGTTCGGAAGGCCATGATTTCAAGATCGAATTTTTATTTTCCGTATTCTGTGCACTTTCCAGTACTGCATGGAAGTTTGTTCCACCGAAACCAAAGGCACTTACACCTGCATATCGTTTTTCTTCCATCCATAAACCCGCTTCAGTATGGAAAGCGAAAGGACTGGTTTGTGCATTATAAATGCTATTTGGTGTTTTTAAATTAATGGTTGGTGGTTTTATTCCATGGTAAACGGATAGGGTTGCTTTTATTAAACCGGCAATTCCCGCGGCACATTTGGTATGGCCGATCTGCGTTTTTACAGAGCCTAAATGTGTTTGCCCGGCGGTTGCACCCGATTGGTTAAGCATATCGGTCAATGCACTGATTTCAGTTTTATCGCCTACAACTGTACCTGTACCGTGCGCTTCTACCAAACCAACCAGTGACGGGGTAATTCCAGCCTGGCTGTAAGCCCTTTCTAAGGCATTTACCTGTCCATTTTTGCGTGGAGCAGTTAAACCAAGGCTTTTTCCATCACTCGATCCTCCAACACCTTTAATAATAGAATAAATGGTGTCGCCATCACGTAAAGCATCATCATATCTTTTTAATACAATCATGGCAATCCCTTCACCAAGTGCAATTCCATCAGCTTCGGTATCAAAAGTGGCGCATCGCCCTTTTTTAGATAGCGCATGCGTGCTCGAGAACATGAGGTAATCATTGATGCCATTGTGAAGATCTGCTCCACCAGCCAAAACCATATCCGATTTCTCTAAAAATAGCTCCTGGCAGGCCAGATCGATTGCTGCCAAAGATGAAGCACAAGCCGCATCAACGGTGTAATTTCTGCCACCAAGGTTTAACCTGTTGGTGATCCTGCCCGAAATTACATTCGCCAAAATGCCGGGGAAAGAATCTTCTGTTGTTTTTGGTAAGGCCGCGTCTAACTCGGCAGGCATTTCGCCAAAAACCTGTTTATAAAAGCCCCTGAAACTATAACTGTTAGCCAGGTCGTTTCCGCCCTCTGCACCGATAATTACAGAAACATTTTCATTATCCACACCGCCCTCGGCATAACCTGCATGCTGCATGGCCTGTTTAGCCACCATTAAGGTTAACAATTGGGTGGGCTCTATGGCCGCAAGCGATTGTGGCGGAATGCCAAATTCTAAAGGATCAAAATCTATTCTCGGAATAAAACCGCCCCACTTAGAGTGCGACATATCGCCGGCAGTAGAATCAGGATTGTAATACAATTCTTTGTTCCATCTTTCATCTGGTACTTCTGTTACCGAATCTTTGCCCAAAATGATGTTACGCCAGTATTCTTCAAGATTTTTTGCTCCGGGGAAAATACAAGCCATACCCACAATGGCAACATCTAAAGCTTTGGTTTTATTTTCAGGAGGTGAAGAAAGTTTAGCGCTTAAAATATGTGTGTAATTATTGTCTGCTACATCCTGATGAAGATCGAGCAATGACATCACTTCTTTATGCATAGGTGCAATCTGACCGATCATGTACATGCCCAAATCAGTTTGTTCCGTCTCATTAATTTTTACGAGTTCATCGCCACGTCTTTCTATCCCTTTTGCAGCAATACGTAAACGTCCAACATTTAGGGTTTCCAGTTTTGCCCAGATTTCTTTTTTATCCATGCCTTCTGCCTGAAGTTTCTTTTTTTCTTCGTTAAAGAAAGTGGCAAATGAAGAATTTAAACACCTTGTTTCGTGTCCCGGAGCAGTTTCGAGCAAAACGGTTTCGTTCGCTTGCATGGCTTCCTGCTGAAATTTATCTAAAATTGCACCAGTACTTACGGCCTCTCTGGTATATAAATAAGCCGTGCCCATTAATACACCGATTTTCATTCCTTTGGCAGCCAAAGGAGCAGTCATCACCGAAATAAAAGCGGTAGAAAAAGCATCATGGATGCCACCGGCAAAGAAAATACTAATGCTTTCAGGATTTTCTTCTTTTAATAAACGTTCGATTTGTTTTTCCCACAGCACCATGCTGGATAGCGGGCCAACATGTCCGCCACATTCCCGGCCTTCGAATACGAAACGTTTTGCGCCTTCTTTTAAAAACATATCTAAAAGAGAAGCAGAGGGCACATGGAGAAAAGTTTTGATCCCTGCTTTTTCGAAGGGTTTAGCCTGCGATGGCCTTCCGCCTGCAATTAGTAAAACAGGAGGTTTCGCATTTAATATATATTCCTGTTGCTCATCTCTAAGCTCTTGTGGTGCAAAACCTAAAATACCTACACCCCAGGTTTTTTCGCCAGCCAGTTTTTTGGTTTCTTCGATCAGGTTTTTTGCCGATGCACCCTTTAGCAAGGATAACGCTATAAACGATAAGGCGCCAGCTTCTGAAACAGCATTGGCAAATGGCGCTACATCGCTTACCCTGGTCATTGGACCTTGTGCAATAGGGTAGGTGATGTTTAAATCTTTAGCTAATGGATTGCCTGCCTTGATGATATTAATGGCTTTGGCTTGTTTTAAGTGGCCATAAATGGCTTCTTTTATGCCAAAAACCAATTTATCGAGCTTTTTGTATTTCGTTACCAGATCAATCGACAGGCTGATGTCCTGACCCATTGGAAGGTAGTTTGCTTCCAGGTCGTAACCTTTAAAGTACTGTTGAAGACCATTATAATTTATATCCTCTGCCAATGCTGGTGAATTAGGACGGGCCAATACACGGCAATTATCGATCAGTTTGGTTTCAGTTCCACTTAATTTACCACAAACAGTTTTTAAATCTTCAGGAGCTGAGCATTCAGGGAATAACACGAGTTGACTATCTAAAATGATTCCTGTTGCGCCTTGAGCCATTAAAGAGGCAGCTGTATGGATGCCAACGCCACCCTGAACCCATACCGGAATGGAAGTGATTTCTTTAATAATCCGCTGAAAAAGAACAAAAGAAGATTCGTAAGCCACACGACCAGTGCCTTCATTACCTTTTATTATAATCCCATCGGCACCGTTAGCTTGCGCAACCCGTGCCGACTCCAGATCAAAAACCTGATAGAAAATTTTTGCTGATGTTTTACGTTTTAGTACGAAATCATAAGGTAAAATAATTAAACTTACCTGGGTGGGAAGATCAATGTCTGCTAATTCTAATGAATTGATGCTTACGCCGAAATCTGCAATAGCTAATTCTATAACTTCTTGAAGGGATTTTTGGGCTTCATTTTTACTGTACCCAAGACTGAGAACCGGAAAGCAATCTGCTTTTTGTAAATTGGAAACCAATCTACTATCAGGAATTTCGAAGGGAGTTACTCCAATAATGGCGTGTTTATTCATGGCTTTAGATTTTAATTCTAATCTTCTGTTTGGTGGATGATTTAAGCGGAACATAATGGTTCTTTATGTCGGCCGTAATACAGAATTACAAAGCTTTTTAGGGCTAAAAATAATTTGTATGATTAATATCACTAATATAGTGATATTATAAGTAATTTGTTTTAAAAATTTATAAATGAATGAACTGAACAATAGCTTAAAAAATGCCTTGTTTTTTCATTAAAAAATGAATTTTAAGAACAAAATTCTTGTTAATATTTTCAATTGTCTTTCTTTTTATTTTTTATATAAATTTTATATACAAAAGAATCGAGACTGTGTTGAGTTAGTATTAATAATGGGTTAATTTATAAATTATTTTTTGTAATTGCTTGATTTTATACATTTTGTGTTGATTTTTTTTTCGAAAAAAATTAAATTTTTATTGATTTAAGTTAGTGAAATGGAGCTTTTGGTCTTATTGATTAATATTTCTTAAGCTTAGAAATTTTTAATTAAAAATTGAAGAAATTTATATCGCATTATCAATTGATTATTTTTGTATTATTAATTAGTGTTTTAAATATGGTTTTTGTTGTTTTTGGTGTTTGTTGATGATGCGCATTTAATGAAAAACCGCGTAAAATTTTAAAAACGCTGTTCATTCTCATTTTAAATGGAAATTGTTTTTATATATTCGTATGATAATCGTCATTATGACGCTTAATTAGCCAGATGTCAATTTTTATGAGAAAACGGTCTGAATGGATAAAACCATTGCGCCAGATCTTGCAGCAAATCCGAACGATATGAGCATTCAAAAGTTTATTAAACCATTTATTTTCTTTGGTTTGATTGTCAATCTGTCACAGGCGCAGGAAAAAAACAGTTACAATTTCGATTTCGGATCTGGAAAGGTTGTTAAAGGTTATACACAAGTTTTACCTGATGATGCTTACAGTAAAGAAAAAGGCTTTGGTTTTGATTTTGATTCGAAAGTTGAAGGTATAAATTATGACGGGAAGAATCGTTTAACTTCGGATCTGGTTAAAAGCAATAAACCATTTTATTTTTCAGTTTCGGTGCCCGAAGGAAATTACAAAATCAAGGTAACACTTGGCGATCCGAAGGTGGCAATGTTAAGTACAGTAAAAGCCGAATCGAGAAGGTTGATGCTCGAAAATGTAAAAACAAGGGCAGGGCAGTCGATAACGAAAACATTTATTGTAAATATTAAAGATAAACATATTGCTGGCGGGCAAGTGGTTTCGCTAAAGCCGCGGGAACTCAACAAACTTGATTGGGATGATAAACTGACTTTGGAATTTGATCATCAAACTGCCTTACAGGCACTCGAAATTACGAAAGTTGAGGATCAGATTACTGTTTTCCTCGCAGGGAATTCGACAGTGGTAAATCAGGATGATGAACCCTGGGCATCGTGGGGGCAAATGATTCCAAGGTTTTTTAAACCAGGAGTTGCCATTGCTAACCATGCTGAATCGGGATTAACATTAGGTACGTTTTTGGGTAGCAAACGTTTAGCTAAGATTTTAAGTGTAATGAAGCCTGGCGATTACCTGTTTATCGAATTTGGACACAATGACCAAAAAGATAAAGGACCAAATGATGGTGCCTATAAATCTTATACCGAAAGATTAAAAACATTTATTTCGGAAGTGAAGAAAAAAGGTGGAATTCCGGTGGTGGTTACCTCAACCAGCAGAAGATCTTTTGGTGCAGATGGGAAAATTGTAAATTCTCTAGGCGATTTTCCTGACGCAGCACGGAAGGTTGCTGCCGAAGAGAAAGTGGCTTTGATTGATCTGAATGCGATGACATCAGTTTTGTTTAATGCATTAGGTGAAGAGCCATCAAAAAAAGCCTTTGTCCATTATCCGGCCAACAGTTATCCAGGCCAGGATAAGGCATTGGCCGATAACACGCACTTTAACCCTTATGGCGCTTATGAAATTGCAAAGTGTATGATCTTAGGCATTAAAGAACAGCAATTGGGGATTGCAAAATATCTGGTAAATGATTTACCAAAATTCGATCCTGCAAAACCAGATGATCCTGCAAACTTGCACTGGCCGGAGAGCCCTAAAAGTAGTGTGCTTAAGCCAGATGGAAATTAGAACAAAATATTACCTAAAAAGATGAAAAAAATAATAACTGTCGTTTTGATTACCGCCCTATGCGGAACTGTTTTCGGGCAAACTGCATTGCAGCCATTTAGTTTATCAGAAGTCCGTTTGCTTGCAGGCCCCTTTAAACAGGCCCAGGAAACCGATAAAAAATACATGCTATCGCTGGATGCAGACAGACTTCTGGCGCCATATTTAAGGGAGGCAGGACTAAAACCCAAAGCAGCATCTTATGGTAACTGGGAAAACACCGGTTTAGATGGGCACATCGGCGGACATTATTTGTCGGCCCTGGCTTTAATGTATGCTTCCACCGGCGATGCCAAGGTGAAGGAGCGGATGGAATATATGATTGCCGAATTGGATAAATGTCAGCGCCAAAATGGAGATGGATATCTGGCCGGAATCCCGGGCGGCAAGGAAATCTGGAAAGAGATTAAAGCCGGAAATATCAAATCATCCAGTTTTTCGTTAAATGGAAAATGGGTACCTTTATATAATATCCATAAAATTTATGCGGGGCTGTACGATGCGTATGCAGTTGCGGGTAATGCGAAAGCAAAGCAGATGCTTATTAAACTAACTGATTGGTGTGTAGACTTGGTTTCCAATTTATCCGATCAGCAGATACAGGAATTATTAAAAAGTGAGCATGGTGGATTAAATGAAACTTTCGCTCATGTTTACGCGATAACTGGTAACCAGAAATATCTTCAACTGGCAAAACGATTTTCGGATCAATCCATCCTAAATCCACTATTAAAAAATACGGATGCCCTGAACGGTTTACATGCAAATACGCAGATTCCGAAAGTGATTGGTTTTGAGCAGATTGCTTTACTGGATAAAGATGCTGCCTGGGCAAATGCAGCTGCTTTTTTTTGGAAAACGGTAGTAGAACATAGAACAGTAGCCATTGGTGGAAATAGCGTAAGAGAACATTTTCATCCCGCCAATGACTTTTCTTCGATGACAGAGTCGCGCGAAGGGCCCGAAACCTGCAATTCTTACAACATGCTGAAACTTACTAAACAGTTGTTTTTGGCCGCTCCTTCAAACACCTATCTAGATTATTACGAACGTACACTTTACAATCATATCCTTTCTTCGCAAAGGCCGGAAGGTGGTTTTGTGTATTTTACACCAATGCGGCCAGGGCATTACCGTACCTATTCTAATCCGCAGGAAAGTTTCTGGTGTTGTGTAGGTTCAGGATTGGAGAACCATGGCAAATATGGAGAACTGATTTATGCACACGGTTCGAATGATATATATGTGAACCTTTTTATCCCTTCAACCTTAAATTGGAAAGAAAAAGGTATTCAGCTTGTACAGCAAACACTTTTTCCAGATGCTGAGAACACGACAATCAAACTGCAGTTAAAAAACAAACAACGTTTTGCCTTACATTTCCGCCAGCCTGCCTGGGTAGAACATGTGAAAATGGCTGTGTTGGTAAATGGAAAAAAAGTAACCGTTAAAAGCGAAGCAAATGGTTATGCCAGTATCGATCGTATCTGGAGTACAGGCGACGTTGTTAATATTGCTCTGCCAATGCATACCACTACGGAGTTTATGCCCGATGGTTCTGATTGGGTAGCCTTTCTCCGTGGACCGATTGTACTTGCTGCGGCAGTGGATACTTTAAAACAGCCGAATTTAACCGCTGATGGCAGCAGGATGGGGCATATTGCTTCGGGTACTTTATTTCCGATCAGCGATGCACCATTGGTTACCGGGGCTAAAAATATGCTGGCAAATGAAATTACCTTGGCAGATAAAAGCAGTTTAACTTTCAATGCCCGGAATGCAATCTATCAACCAAAATACAAATCCTTAAAATTAGTTCCTTTTTATACCCTGGCCGAAAAACGGTATATAGTTTATTTTCCTTACAGTAGCGCTGAGGCATTGCCGGAACGTGCAAAGGCGATTAAGTTGGCTGAAGAAGAAAAGATGAAGATTGAACAGGAAACCGTCGATCTGATCAATACGGGAGAGCAGCAGCCAGAGTCTGACCACAATTTTAAAGGTGAACTAACCGATAACGGAACGTTTCAGGAAAGGCATTTCAGAAATGGGAAAGCATGGTTTAGTTATGTACTTAAAAATAAAGACCTATCCGGAAATAAGCTCCGTTTAACATATTTCGGAAAGGAAAAGAACAAAAGTTTCTCTATTCTGATTAATGGTGTTACCGTTGAAAATGTAAAGTTAGATGGGAGCAAGGGTGATGTTTTTTATACTCAGGAATATCAGATTCCAAAAGCGCTGTTAAAAGCAGATGTAGAAGTAAAATTTGTTGCCGATCAGGGATCGGCTATTGCCAATATATATGAAGTGAGGTTGGTGAAATAGATTATGCTGATGTGGTCTGTGGATATACAGACCACGGAAGGGGAGATTGTGCTTCAGCATTAAAAGGCCCCGATAACAATCATCCAAAAAGCCATATTAATTATTTCATGAATCAGGACAAGGTGTTAAACTCTCTTGTCCTGACTAAATTATTTTAATTCCAGTACAACAACAGATTGAGCAGGTAATTCTACTTTTAATGAATTGCCTGATTTTTTTGCGCCTGTAAATTTTGCATTGTGCACTTTGTTCAAATCGTTAAATGTATTTACATCAGTTAGTTTAGCTGAGGTTAAAATCTGTCCTGTAACTGTGCTCCATTTCAAGCCATCTAAAACCGTACTCAAGGCAATTTTTTTGTTAGGATCTAAATTAACCAAAGAAATATGAATGGCGCCACTGGCATCCTGCGAAGCAGAAACGTTTAAGGCAGGGATTTTTTGATCACCTACCACATAATCAGGACTGGTAAAGGCAATTGGTAAATACTTGGCATCCTGATGCACTTTGTACAGATCAAAAACATGATAAGTAGGCGTAAGGATCATCTTGTCTTTTTCAGTTAGGATTAAAGCCTGTAGCACATTTACAGTTTGTGCCAGGTTGGCCATTTTAACACGATCGGAGTGGTTATTAAAGATGTTTAAGGTCGTTCCTGCAATTAAAGCATCGCGTAAACTGTTCTGCTGATACAAGAAACCAGGGTTAGTTCCAGGTTCTACATCTGTCCAGATTCCCCATTCATCAACCACTAAAGCAACTTTCTTTTTAGGATCGTATTTATCCATTATTGCGGAGTGTTTGCTTACCAGTTCTTCCATATGTAAGCAGTTTTTCATGGTCGAAAAGTATTGTGCTTCATCAAATTTAGTGGCTGATCCTTTTTTGCTCCAGTTTCCTGTTGGGATGGTGTAATAGTGTAAAGTTAATCCCCACATTTGGTCGCCAATATTTTTCATACAGGTTTCTGTCCAGTTGTAATCACCTGAATTGGCTCCACTGGCAATTCTTTTTAGCGGAGCACCCGGATAGTTGCGTGCATAAGTGGCATACCTGCGGTATAAATCAGAATAATAAGCAGGTGTCATGTTGCCACCGCAACCCCAGCTTTCGTTACCTACGCCCCAGAAAGAAACTTTCCATGGTTTTTCTCTTCCATTTTGGCTGCGAATAGCCGTCATCGGACTTACGCCATCAAAATTCAGATATTCTACCCATTTGGCCATTTCTTCAACTGTTCCGCTGCCTACATTACCTGCAATGTAAGGTTCGCAATCGAGCATCTGGCAAAGATCCAGAAATTCGTGTGTACCAAAACTATTGTCTTCTGTTACGCCGCCCCAGTTGGTGTTAACCATTTTCGGACGTTGGTTTCTCGGTCCAATGCCATCTCTCCAATGGTATTCATCAGCAAAACAACCTCCCGGCCAGCGCAAGTTCGGAACTTTTATCTTTTTTAATGCCTCAACAATGTCTAATCTTATTCTACCTTTATTAGGGATAGTCGAATTTTCATCCACCCAAAATCCATCATAAATACAGCGGCCCAGATGTTCCGAAAAATGACCATAAATGTGCTTGCTCACCACTTGATCGCCTGCAGGTTTAATGGTTAACTGGGTTTCATTTTGTGCATGCACTAAAATCGAACTGCAGAATAGGGCTGCAGATAAGAGAAGTTTTTTCATCATGATCTCGTTAAGTCTATTGGTTAAATGGGATTTTGATCACGTTAAAAGAGTAAGGTTTTAACGCGATGTTTAATTTTTTGCCTTTTAGGTTAATCGTGCTCTTTTTCGGGCTTACCGCTTCAGGATTTTCGAAAGAATTAACCTGTTTAAGGTTGCTGTTCGCTATTTCCTCATTAGTGGCCTTATTTTTTAATTTCATTTTCCCTTCAAGATCAAAGTCAATATTCTGCGATTGATCGGAGTTGTTGGAAATTTTAATGATTAGTTCTTTTTTAGCCTGATCGGTTACGGCAGAAGCATAAAGGCCATCCTGACCGATAATGTTCTTCTCGTCAAGCGTAATTGCAACTACATCCGTTCCCTTATTGGTAGAAAACTGTTTCTGTACATAATAGTCAGGTGTTCCGTACGATTTCAGGTTATCTACCCAGATCATATCTGGTGCCCATTGCCAGGCATCAATATTAGCGAAAAGCGGGGCATAAGAGGCCATTTGTACCACATCGGCATTGCGCTCCAAACCTGTCATTAATGAAGCCGAAGCCAGTGCACTTTGCCAGTTATTGCGGTTACTTCCAACTATACTATTGTCTGCATGTACTGCATATTCTCCAACAAAAACCTTCGATCCGTTTCTTGGGTAGTTATCGTAACGGCCAGCATTTTTTAAAAACCAATCGGCAGAGCGGTAATAGTGTTCATCAATAAAGTCTGCATTATTGCTTCTTAAAGTAGTATTCAATAAGTTAAAGCGATCGCCTTCAGGATCGGTTCCTGAGCTGTTGATCAGTTTAAAATCGGGATATTTGGCTTTTATGGCTTTGGTGAAAATGGCTAGCCTTTCCAGGTATTGTGGTCCCCAGTTTTCGTTGCCAACCCCCATCATTTTTAAATTGAAAGGTTTTGGATGACCAAGATCTGCCCTCATTTTTCCCCATTTGGTAGTTACATCGCCATTGGCAAATTCAATCAGGTCTAAAGCATCTTGTACATAAGGATCAAGTTCGTCAAGTGAGGCTACTTCGGCGGAGTTAAACTGACAAGCCATACCGCAATTTAATATCGGCAAGGCATCTGAGCCTATATCTTCTGCCAGTTGGAAATATTCGAAAAAGCCTAAACCAAAACTCTGGTAATAATCTGGTGCTGAACGATTTGCGAATTCAGTATTCCAGCGGTTAATAATCAATTGTCTGTTTTCAATCGGGCCAATGGTTTTTTTCCATTGGTAACGGTTGGCCAGATCTGTGCCTTCTACAATACAGCCACCAGGGAAACGGATAAAACCGGGTTTCATATCAGCCAATAACTGCACCATATCTGCCCTTAATCCTTGTGGACGGTTTTTCCAGGTATCGCCAGGGAAAAGGCTAATCATGTCCAGATCAATGTTTCCTTTTCCTTGAAACAGAATGGAGAATTTAGCTTTTGGATCGGTTTCAGTAGCGGTAAAACTAGCTGATTGTTTTTTCCAGTCGCTACCTGTTTGATCAGGTGTTAAACTTCCTTGTCCAATAATTTTATTGTTCGAATCTTTTAACAACAGCACGAGTTTAACACCCGGAGTTGATTGACGGTACATCAATGAAAAATCGTAGCGTAATCCTTTTTTTACACCGATACCTTTAAATCCTTCGTTTACCAGTTCAAAATCGTCGGTTTGTTTTTTTACCTGTAAATATCTGGGATTTGCAGTGTTTACCTCTTTGCGGTTTACCACCAATATTTCGCCTTCTTGCTGTTTTTTCCGCTGGATCGTCCAGCCCATTAGCGGTTTTGCAAATTCGAAAGAGCGGTTTTTGATGAGTTCGGCATAAATACCACCATCGGCGCCAAAGTTAATATCCTCGAAAAAAACACCCCACATATTCGGTTGCACTTTGGCAATAGAATGGTCTGTTTTAACTTTGATCACTTTTGCAGTTTGTGCCTGCACTTCTGTAGTATAGCCAATTCCAATTGCATACGCTATGCATGCCGAAAACACACTTTTTACAGGGTAATTTAATTTCATACGGTTTAATATTTGGAAGATCCTAAAGGTAAAAGTAAAATATTTAAAATAATAAACGTTAACTAAACATTTATTTTTTTTCTTTTTCAGCTATTTTGTTTTTAAATTCTACAATCTTTGCATTAGCGAAAATGAGATTAAGCAAAGAAATATAAATGGAAAGTATAAATGGCTTCAGTAAAGTGAATTTTGCTTAATGTTTAAATTTTTTTTGCAGAAATCTTGATTATAGCTTATTGCCATTTTCGAAAAGCAGGATACTACAGGATGCGCCTTAAAAATATACTATTTACATTGGACATAAATCTTTAATAGCGGTTACCCGGCAGTTGTTAAATTTACTAACCAAATCATGCATTGATGAGCCTTCGTTTCTTAGATATTCTGGTATTGATCAAGCCCATTGTAATTACCGATAAAAGAGTAGCTATATTGGCCAAGACTGCCTATAAAGTTTAATAAACCATGAATCGATTCTATTTTTTAATTAAGCTTGTACACAAGCCATGATGACCAAAACCATTACAGTTTCCTGCTTCATAATCAGCTTGTTCTTTGCGACTCAGCTTTTCGGCCAGCGCCAAATGGAAAAACTGGGCCGTGGTGTAATTGCAGTGCGTCAAAATAACGATTCTGTTTATGTAGGTTGGCGGATGCTGGGTACCGATGCCGATGAAATTGCTTTTAATTTATACCGCAAATCCGGAAATAATGAAGCGATAAAACTCAATCACGATCCCATTACCAGTAGCACTAATTTTGTTGATTCAGGAGTTAAATTCGACCTTCCGAATAGCTATTTTGTAAAACCGATTTTAAAAGGCACTGAATTAGAAGCCAGTAAACCTTTCAGGTTGCCAGCCAAACCACCTATTCAGCAATATTTAACGATTCCTTTAAAAACACCAGCAGGTTACACGCCTAACGATGCTTCAGTAGGCGATTTAGATGGAGATGGTGAATATGAAATTGTATTGCATCAAACTGGCCGGAGCAGGGATAACTCATCAAACGGTATTACCGATCCGCCGATTTTTCAGGCTTATAAATTAGACGGCACTTTTTTGTGGGAGATTAATTTAGGGAAAAACATTCGCGAAGGGGCACATTATACTCAATTTATGGTGTACGATCTGGATGGCGATGGCATTGCCGAAATGGTATGTAAAACTGCTGACGGAACGGTAGATGGCAAAGGAAAAGTAATTGGCGATGCGACTAAAGATTGGCGCAACGCGAACGGTAAAATATTGGATGGTCCTGAATTTTTGACTGTATTTAGCGGTAAAACCGGAGAGGCATTAGCCACAACAGATTATATTCCAGCCCGCGGCAATATTGGTGCCTGGGGAGGCAAAGGTGGAAACGGAAAAAACGATAATTCTGGTAACCGGGTAGATCGGTTTAATGCCTGCGTGGCCTATTTAGATGGTATTCATCCAAGTGTAGTGATGTGCAGAGGTTATTACGGCAGAACGGTTTTGGCGGCCTGGGACTGGCGCAATGGTAAACTAACTTCCCGATGGGTATTTGATACCAAAAACGCTAAAAATTCATTTTCGGGTCAAGGGAACCACAATCTTACGGTTGCAGATGTAGATGGTGATGGAAAGGATGAGATCATTTACGGTTCAATGTGTGTGGATGATAATGGGAAGGGATTATATACCACAGGATTGAGGCACGGTGACGCCATGCATGTTTCAGATCTTGATCCGGAACACCCTGGTTTAGAAGTTTTTGGTATCCATGAAATAGAAGAAGGTACAAAAGGGCCTGGTGTGGCCGTTTACGATGCGAAAACCGGCGAAATATTATGGAAAGGATCACCCGACGAGGATGTAGGCCGGGGAGTAGCCGATAATATTGACAATAGTCGTTTCGGTGCGCAAATGTGGTGGTCGGGATCTAACGGATTATATGATATAAAAGGCAATAGAATTGGGGATCAGCCAAGGTCAACTAATTTTTTGATTTATTGGGACGGTGATTTATCGAGAGAACTTTTAGATGCAAACCACATTGATAAATACAATGGCGGCAGGCTTTTTACGGCTGATGGAGCTGTTGCTAACAACGGAACCAAATCTACACCAGCATTAAGTGCCGATATTTTTGGCGATTGGCGTGAAGAACTGATCTTAAGGTCGTATGACAATCAAAGTTTACGTATTTATACCACCACAATACCGACAGTACACCGCAATTATACTTTAATGCACGATCCGCAGTACCGTTTAAGTATCGCCTGGCAAAACGATGGCTACAACCAACCGCCACATACCGGCTTTTATTTCGGCTTCGGAATGAAGAAAGCACCAAAACCCAATATCACACTTGTAGAACCTCCAAAGCACTAATTAAGTACCATAATCTTAAATAAAAATGAAAAAATACAGCTTTATCCTGGCAGGAATGATCATCATTATTTGTTCTGCTGCCTTTATCGCTCAACATAAGCCCGTTTTGCATATCATTGGTGATTCTACTGTTCGCAATTTGAACAAAGAAACCTGGGGCTGGGGAACGCCGATTGCTTCTCTTTTTGATAGCACCAGGATTGATGTAGAAAATAACGCTATTGCTGGAAGAAGTACACGAACTTTCTTGTCGGAGGGCAGATGGGATAAGGTTTTGGAAACATTAAAGCCAGGCGATTTCGTTACCATGCAGTTCGGACACAACGACGGAAGCGTACCTGATACGACAAAAGCCGGAAGAAGAGGTGTGTTAAAAGGAACCGGCGAAGAAACTAAAGTATTAACCTGGCCGGATGGAAAGGTAGAAACTGTACATACCTATGGCTGGTATATCCGCAAATTTGTGCGTGAAACCAAGGCAAAAGGGGCTACACCAATTGTACTTTCCATGATTCCAAGGAATGTTTTTAAAGATGGTAAAGTGGTTCGAGCCAATAACGATTTTGGAAAATGGGCCGCCGATGTTGCCAAAGAAGAAAATGCTTGTTTCGTTGACCTGAATAAAATAACAGCCGATAAATATGATGCCTTGGGGCCAGACAAAGTAAAACTGTATTTTCCAGGTGACCATACCCATACCAATTTGGAAGGCGCTAAAGTTAATGCTGCATCTGTTGTAGAAGGAATTAAAGAATTAAAAGATTGTGATTTGAAAAAGTATCTTCTTAAATAAAGGAGAAAGACTAAAGCTAAAAGACCAAAGGCAATATAAATCTGTGTAATCCAACAATCGGTGTAATCATCCCGAAGGTTGTAATCCAATCATCTGTATAATCAACCCTGAAGGGCAATAATTATGAAATCAACCAAATACCTACCCCTCATTCTCTTAACTGCTTTTCTTGTTTTTTCTTCCTCCATCATCTTAAAACGGCAGGCAAAACCTACCTTATTCCTCATTGGCGATTCGACCGTTAAAAATGGAAAAGGGAAAGGCGACGGTGCTTTATGGGGCTGGGGAAGTTTTATCGGAGATTTATTCAACAGTGAAAAAATCAACGTCGAAAACGATGCACTTGGCGGCACCAGCAGTCGCACTTTTCAAACCAATGGTTTGTGGGATGCTGTTTTGGCAAAAGTAAAAAAAGGCGATTTCGTAATGATGCAGTTTGGCCATAACGATAGTAGCCCACTAGATGACACCGCCCGTGCCCGTGGTACCATAAAAGGTATCGGAACGGAAAGTAAAGAGATTTATAACCCGATTAAGAAAAAGCAGGAAGTGGTTTATACTTATGGCTGGTACCTGCGCAAATTTATCAGCGATATTAAAGCAAAAGGCGCAACAGCGATTGTTTGCTCACCAATTCCACGCAATCCGGTTAAAGATGATGCTGTAGTTTTAGCCAACGATAGTTATGCCAGCTGGGCAGAAGAAGTTGCAAAGGCCGAAAAAGTCGATTTTATTCCATTAAACCAGATTATTAAAGATAAATATGCTGCACTAAGTGCGGCTGATGTGAAAACTTTTTTTACCGAGAAAGACCATACCCATACCAACGAAGCAGGAGCGAAGTTAAATGCAGCTGCTGTTATAAAAGGCCTGAATAAATTAAAACGCAATAAACTGAATAGCTACCTGAAATAAGTCATAGAGCAGGATACTACAGGATGCTTTCCTGAAGATATTGTCTTATTTTAACAGCCTAACCAAATACCAGCGGTGATAAACCGTTAAATTTTATGCATAAACAGGTTCATCGAGTTTTCAAAGTGCTGATAGGCATTGCTTTCATATTTTTAAGCATTACGCAAACACATGCTCAAAGCATTTCACTTGCCGGCAAATGGCGTTTCAAAATTGATGCTAAAGACAAAGGCATAAAAGGAAAATGGTATTCCACCATTCTTCCAGAATCTGTTCATCTGCCAGGTTCAATGGCCGAAAACTTAAAGGGCGACGACATTACCTTAAAAACAAAATGGACCGGAAGTATTTACGATAGCTCGTACTTTTTTCATCCCCGCTTAGAAAAATATCGAAAACCTGGTAACCTGAAAATGCCTTTCTGGTTAACCCCCGCCAAACATTATACTGGCGCAGCATGGTATCAGAAAGATATCGTAATTCCAGCCAGTTGGAATGGTAAAAGAATGGTGTTATCTCTGGAATACCCCCATTCAGAAACGAGGGTTTGGATAGACGATATTGAAATCGGAACACAGTATACCTTTGTGGTTGCGCAGAATTTTGAACTCCCGGCAAATTTAAAGGCAGGAAAACATACCATTACTTTATTAATCGACAATCGCATCAAAGCGATCAATGTTGGGCAGGATTCACATAGTTTAACCGACCATACCCAAGGCAACTGGAATGGTGTAGTCGGTAAAATGGAGGTAATTGCCGGTTCGCCTGTTTATTTTGAAGATATCCAGGTTTACCCTGATTTAAAGAAAAAGTCAGCGAAGGTTAAAATCCAACTTAAGGCTGGTGCCAATCAATCTTCTACAGGAAAAATTATACTTTCTGCCAGCAGTTTCAATACCAAAAATATCCTGCAGGTAAAACCCGTAACAGCAACTTATCAGATCACAAACGGAGAAGGTAGCTTAGAAATCAATTTGCCAATGGGCGATAAAATAGCCACCTGGGATGAGTTCGATCCGGCATTGTACCGTTTAACAGCAACTTTACTATCGAAAGATGGCAAAAAAGACGAGAAAAAAGTGCAATTCGGCATGCGCGAGTTTAAAGCTGTAGGCCGAACTTTTGAAATTAATGGTCGTCCGGTTTTTTTACGCGGTACGGTTAACAATTGCGAATTTCCGTTAACCGGTTATCCGTCAATGGATGTTGCTGCATGGGTACGCATTTTTAAAATTTCGAAGGCCCATGGGTTAAATCACATGCGTTTCCATTCGTTTTGCCCGCCTGAAGCTGCTTTTATTGCTGCAGATCAGGTTGGTTTTTACCTTCAGCCTGAAGGACCAAGCTGGGCCAATCATGGTACGTCTATCGGAGATGGAAAACCGATCGATCAGTTTATTTATGATGAAACCAACCGCATGACCAAAAACTATGGCAATTATGCATCCTTTTGTATGATGGCCTATGGTAACGAACCGCGCGGCAGACAGGTTGAATACCTGACTAAGTTTAATAATTATTGGAAGGCAAAAGATTCGAGAAGATTATACACAGGCGCTTCAGTTGGTGGTAGCTGGCCGGTTATTCCAAACAACGAATATATGGTTCGGGCTGGTGCAAGAGGTTTAGATTGGGGCAGAAAGCCAGAAAGTATTTCAACCTATGCCAAACAGATCGAGCAGTTTACAGTGCCTTTTGTAGCACATGAAATGGGGCAATATTGTGCCTTTCCTAATTTCGATGAAATAAAAAAATACACTGGTGTTTATCGCGCAAAGAATTTCGAAATGTTTCAGGAAGATCTCAAAGACCACGATATGGGCGATCAAGGACACGATTTTTTAATGGCTTCGGGTAAATTACAAGCCCTTTGTTATAAAAATGAAATTGAAAAAGCATTACGCACACCAAATTACAATGGCTACCAGTTATTATCGTTAAATGATTACCCAGGACAGGGAACAGCACTTGTTGGTGTTCTGGATGCCTTTTGGGATGAAAAGGGTTATATCACTGCTAAAGAATTCAAACGTTTTTCTAACAGCACGGTGCCTTTGTTAAAAGTTTCAAAGTTTGTATTTACCAATAACGAAACCTTAGAAGCTGCGGTAGAAGTGGCACATTTTGGAAAAGCACCAATTGAAAATGCGAAACTCTCGTGGACACTCAAAGATGAAAGTGGCACGAATGTAGCCAAAGGCAATTTCAATCCTAAAACCTTGGCTGTTACCAATTGTATTGCCATAGGAGAAATTAAATTTCCCTTAAGTGATATTACAAAAGCATCTAAACTGAAACTGGAGGTTACCATTGATGGAACTGAATTCGCGAACGATTGGAATTTCTGGGTTTATCCTGCGCAGTTGCCAGCAGTTAAAAGCGATGTGTATTATTGCACCAGTTTAGATGATCAAGCCCGGTCCGTTTTAGCAGATGGTGGCAATGTTTTTCTAAATGCAGCTGGCAAAGTAGTAAAAGGAAAAGAAGTGGTGCAAACCTTTCTTCCTGTTTTCTGGAATACCTCATGGTTTAAAATGCGTCCACCACATACTTTAGGGATTTTATGTGATCCAAAACATGCTGCTTTTAAAAATTTTCCAACGGATTATCACAGTGATATGCAATGGTGGGAAATTGTAAACAAATCTCAGGTGATGAACCTCGAAGATTTCCCCTCTGGATTTAGGCCGATTATTCAACCTATAGATACCTGGTTTTTGAACCGCCGTTTGGCATTGGTTTTCGAAGCAAAAGTGGGTAAGGGGAAATTGGTGGTTTCGAGTGCTAATCTTTCACCTGATTTAAAAGATACTCCTGCTGCACAACAACTTTATTTCAGCTTACAGCAATATATGATGTCTGATCAGTTTAATCCAAAATATGAAGTGGCTTTTAATACCGTGAAAGATATCTTCGAAAGTCCGTCGAAAATTCAGTTCGATACCTTTACAAAAGATAGTCCGGATGAGTTAAAACCAAAACCTAATTCCAATTAATCGATAAGCGAAATATCACCATGAAGAAATTTATACTCAGTTCCGCTCTGATTCTCAGCGTATTTACACAGGTACTTTTTGCACAAAAAATCCCCAATAAAAAGGAGGTTTTAAAAGTATTGAAATTAACAAATGCTTATTTCATGAATAAATGGCCAGATGCAGGGAAGTCGATCATAACCAATAGGGAGCGGCCAAGCAACATCTGGACGAGGGCAGTGTATTACGAAGGATTAATGAATCTTTATAAAATTCATCCTGAAAAAGCATATTACGATTATGCGGTTCAATGGGGCGAAAAACATAACTGGGGCCTAAGAAATGGTATTACTACAAAAAATGCCGACGATCAGGCCTGTGGACAAACCTATATCGATCTTTACCTGATCGATAAACAACCCGAACGCATTAAAGACATTAAATCCTCAATCGATCTGGTAATCAAATCGGGCAAGGTAAACGATTGGACCTGGATTGATGCCATACAAATGGGGATGCCTGTTTTTGCCAAACTGGGTAAATTATACAATGATACCACCTATTACAATTACATGTACAAAATGTATATGCATGCTAAAAATACTGAGGGTGGTGGCTTGTACAATGCCAAAGATGGCCTTTGGTGGCGCGATAAAGATTTTGTGCCCCCTTATAAAGAACCAAATGGCGAAGATTGTTACTGGGCGAGAGGGAATGGATGGGTGGTTGCAGCACTGGTACGTGTGTTAGAAATTATTCCTGAAAATGAAGCTCACCGCAGTGAATACTTAAAAACCTATCACGAAATGATTAAAGCTTTGGCGGCGATCCAGCGCACTGATGGTTTCTGGAACGTGAGTTTGCACGATGCGACCCATTTTGGCGGGAAGGAAACTTCGGGCACTGCCTTGTTTGTGTATGGCCTGGCCTGGGGCGTAAATCATGGTGTTTTAGATAAGGCTACTTATCTGCCGATGATTACCAAATCCTGGAACGCCATGACGAGAGATGCCGTTCAAAAAAATGGCTTTATTGGTTTTATGCAGGGAACAGGTAAGGAACCAAAAGACGGACAGCCGGTAAGTTACACCAGCATGCCTGATTTTGAAGATTATGGCCTGGGTTGTTTCCTATTGGCAGGAACAGAGGTATATAAGCTTAAAAAGTAACTGAGATGAATTTCAGAGATTTAGGGAAAACACAGACCATGGATATTTGTCATTCTGAACATAGTGAAGAATCTTTAAGCATAGAACACAGTTTGGCTAAAAAACACTGGACAAGAATGTAGGTGAAAGACTTAATTTAAATGCTTATCTGTTCGGGATTCTTCACTGCGTTAAGAATGACAGGACTGGTTACTAAAACTCATTAAAAATAAAATTAAAAACATGAAAATTGCATTCAAAATGAAGCTTAAGCCCGGTTTTAAAGCAGAATATAAAAAGCGCCATGATGAGATCTGGCCAGAACTATCCGCTTTATTAAAGGAAAATGGGATCTCCGATTATTCTATTTTTTTAGATGAAGAAACCAATATACTTTTTGCCGTGCAACAACAAAATGGCAGTTCCTCGCAGGATTTAGGCAGTACCCGGATTGTGCAGAAATGGTGGGCCTACATGGCGGATATTATGGAAACCAATGCTGATAATTCTCCAAAAACATTTCCTTTAGAAATGGTTTTCCATTTAGATTAAAAATATGCAATTACATAGATTCTTTTCTGTTCTGCTGCTTAGTACATTGATTTTTAGTTTGGCTAAAGCACAAAAGCCTGTGAAAAATACCAGCAGTTGGCCTGTTATCGAAAAGCAGATGAAGCCCTGGACCCGCTGGTGGTGGATGGGAAATGCTGTAGACGAAAAGAATTTAAACCTGGTTTTAAAGAAATACGCAGATGCTGGTCTCGGTGGAGTAGAAATTACACCAATTTATGGTGCTAAGGGTTATGAAAAACAATACCTCCAGTTTTTATCGCCAAAGTGGATAGATATATTGCACTATACGGTAAATAAAGCCAATACTTTGGGTTTAGGAGTAGACATGAATACAGGTACAGGCTGGCCGTTTGGCGGTCCGCAGATTAAGCCCGAAAATGCCGCCACCAAACTGATTACCCAGCAATATACAATCAAAGCGGGCGAGAAGTTAACCGAAACCATTAAAGTTAAAGAAGCGAAACAGGATTTCGCGCAGTTGCAGGCTTTAACCGCTTATGGGCCAAATGGTGAGGTGCTCAATCTGCTTCCAAAAGTTCAGGCCGATGGATCTTTAAATTGGTCGCCAACGATTGGCAGCTGGGATATTTATGCTGCATTTGCAGGTAAAACCAGGCAAATGGTTAAACGAGCAGCGCCAGGAGGGGAAGGTTTTACTTTAGATCACCTCGATAAAAATGCAGTTGATATTTACCTGAAAAGATTCTCAGATGCTTTTGGAGGAAAACCACAAGGTGTCCGGTCGTTTTTTAATGATAGTTATGAAGTTTATGGCGCTACCTGGACACCCACTTTTTTTCAGGAATTTAAGAAAAACAGGGGTTATGATCTTGCGGCTCATATTAAAGAACTAACCGGTAAAGATTCTACAAGTGCAGATATTGCGCGTTTAAAATCTGATTACCGGGAAACCATGGATGAGCTTCTGCTCCATAATTTTACGCAAAACTGGACCAATTGGGCGCATCAGCTTAAATCGGTTACCAGAAACCAGTCGCATGGTTCACCGGGCAATCTGCTCGATCTTTATGGGGCCGTTGATATTCCGGAAACCGAAACCTTTGGCTCTAGTTACTTCCCGATCCCAGGGCTTAGGCGTAATGCGGCGGATATCCGCAACGTAGATCCAGATCCGATGATGTTCAAATTTGCTTCTTCCGCAGCGCATACGGGTGGCAAAAAACTGGTTTCTTCCGAAACATTTACCTGGCTAACCGAGCATTTTAAAACCTCGTTTTCGCAATGCAAACCAGAAGCGGAGCAATTGTTTTTGGCAGGGATTAATCACATTTTTTATCATGGAACCACCAATTCGCCTGCAAATGTGCCCTGGCCGGGATGGTTATTCTATGCTTCGGTAGAAATGAATCCAAACAACAGTTTATGGCCACAGGCACAAGGGTTAAACAATTATATAGCCCGTTGTCAATCTATTCTTCAATCAGGAACTCCAGACAACGAACTATTAATTTATTGGCCAATTTATGATGTTTGGAACAAGGCTAAAGGTTTGGATATGGCTTTAAAAGTACATGATGTTGACGAGTGGTTACATCCAACAGCCTTTTATAAATTATCAAAAGATCTTTATAAATCTGGCTATTCGTTCGATTTTGCATCCGATCGCTTGTTAAAGCAATCAACGGTTAACCAGGCATTAATCAGTACCAACGCAGACGCTTCGCCATATCAGGTATTAATTGTTCCGCAATGCGAAATGATGAGCCCGGAAACGCTAGATCAGATGATAAAACTGGCCAGCAACGGAGCAAAAGTCATTTTTCAGGCATTGCCTAAAGATGTTCCTGGTTTACATAACCTGGAAGCCAGAAGAGCACAGCTAAAAGCTGATTTAGCAAAATTTATCTTTACGGATGAGGCAAATGGTATTAAACAGTTTAAAGTTGGAACAGGCGTAATTTTACTGGCTAGCGATGTGCAAAAAGCATTAAATTCGATAAATATTAACAGAGAAACATTAACCGATACCGGACTGCAGTTTATCAGGAGGAAAACAATAAATGGCAAATTCTATTATCTGGTTAACCACACCGCTAAAGATATTGATGCCGGACTTTCCTTAAATGAAGAAGGACAGGTTTTAATCATGGATCCGCAAAGCTCGAATGTGGGTTTGGCAGCAATACGTGATAAAAAAGTTCGTATACAGCTTAAATCGGGAGAGAGTTTGTTTTTAAAGGTCGGTCAGAATGGAACAACCAAAACGCCCTGGGTTTATTTAAATAAAGCTACCAGTACTGTTAATCTCAACAAAGCCTGGAATTTACATTTTACTGAAGGTGGACCAGAACTTCCTGCAGATCAGCAGTTAGCTAAACTGGTGAGCTGGACTACTTTAAACGACCCTAAATTACAGGCCTTTTCTGGTACAGGTGTTTATACTTCAAGCTTTACGCTGAGTTCAAAATCGGTCAAAGAATATGTTCTAAACCTGAATCAGGTAGATGAAAGTGCGCGTGTATGGATCAATGGACAGGAAGTTGGCATTTTATGGAGCATCCCTTTTCAGGCACGTGTGGGTAAATATTTAAAAACAGGACATAATACCATAAAAATTGAAGTGGTTAATTTGATGGCGAACCGGATCCGTGATATGGATATCAAAAAAATCCAGTGGCGGAATTACCACGAGATCAATTTCGTAAATATTAACTATAAGGATTTTGATGCATCAAAATGGAGTGTAATGCCTTCAGGATTAATCGGCCAGGTAAGCATTACAGCTTTTAACTAAACATATATTATTAACTCCGGCACACGAAATTTTAAAAAAATTATACAAATAATATGCAATTTATCATCAAAAGACTCCTAATACTCACATTGTTTATCGTCATAGGTATAAATGCCATGGCACAAGATTATATCATCACAAAATTTGGTGTAGGTAATGATAGCACTAAACTGAATACCAAAGCCATTCAAAGTGTAATCGATAAGGCTTATCAAAAAGGAGGAGGAACGATTGTAATCCCTAAAGGTGTTTATCTTAGCGGAGCACTCTTTTTTAAGCCTAAAACTAAGCTGCTGTTACAGGAAGGCGCTGTGCTTAAGGGTTCTGATAATATAAAAGATTATCCATTTATCCCATCGCGGATGGAAGGCAGGAGCCTTAAATATTTTGCTGCATTGGTTAATGCCACAAAGGTAGATGGTTTTAGTATTTCAGGGCCAGGCACTATTGATGGAAATGGCCTTAAATTCTGGAAAACATTTTGGGCACATCTCGATTCACTTAAAAAATTAGGAAGGGAATCTACAAACCTGGAGGTGAGCCGTCCGCGGTTAATTTTTATCTGGGGATGTAATAATGTAAATATTAAGCGGGCGAAATTGCGTAATGCAGGATTCTGGACTACCCATTTATACCAATCTAATAATGTATTAATTGAGGATTGCGATATCCGTTCACCATTCAGGCCTGTAAAAGCCCCCAGTACTGATGGAATAGACATTGATTTTTGTAAAAAAGTAACCATCAGGAATTGTTATATCTCGGTAAATGATGATGCCGTTTGTATTAAAGGCGGTAAAGGTCCTGATGCACAGAAATTGCCAGAAAACGGGATTGTTGAAGACATTTTAATTGAAAACTGTACCATCGGCGAAGCACATGCTACCTTAACGATGGGAAGTGAGTGTATCCATGCACGTAATATTACCATGCGCAACTGTAAAGTGGAAAATAACTGTCCCATTTTAAAAATGAAAATGCGTGGAGATACTTTTCAGCTTTACGAAAATATTACGGTAGAAAACATTACCGGGAAATGCGGTGCGATTATCGACTTAAATCCCTGGAAACAGTTTTTCGATTTGGCAGGCAGCACAGCAAAACCATTTGGTACAATCAAAAACATCAGGATCTCAAACATCAAAGTAGAAGCAACAAAATTTGGCGAAATGGATGGGAATCCGGAAGATAAGGTATCTGGTTTTCTTTTTAAAGATTTGGAAGTAACTACGAAAACACCTTTTTTAAAAAACAGGCATCAGGATGTTAAAATTGAAAACGTAATGGTAAATGGAGCGCCATTGGTGGTTAAGCCTTAGTTAAGGCTAATCCGAAGTTTACCAAGACATTGCTTACCCTCAATCTGTATCCTCGCAGAATGAAAAAATAATATTTGAGATAGGCTTATCATAAATATAGAATTGTCATCCTGAGCTTGTCGAAGAACCTGTTTTAAAAGTCTTATAAGGCGTTTCGACAGGCTCAACGTGACAAATTCGAAATGAATCACAATTTATGATACAGTCTCAAGAGAAAAATGCTTCTTTTTATTGCTTGCGCTCGTTTCCAAACGAGTGCATAAATAGGATTACGATTATATCGTTATAAACGATTATTTATTTCTGTGCATTCCGTGTTTCCGTGGTAAAAAAAGCAAAAAGCTACCAATCCAATTTCAGCAAAACTACTCCTTGCCGGGCTAATTCCATTTCAAAAGCACCACCTGTGGTGTCAAATTTTCTGGGTTTACCAATCATTTTAAGTTGCCCGGATTTCTCTAATGCAGCAATTTGTTTTGCATCTGGGTTTTGTGGTGAACCCATTTTTTTCCATTCTGAGTAAGAATTGCTGTTTTCGGTATCAATGCGATATTCTGTAACCATTACCATTTTTGCGGGCAGTTTATTCAGCAAGATAGAAATAAGATCTTTCGAATCCGTTTTATCCTCATCATGGTAGTTCCACAACAGAACAGCAGCGGTTTTCTCAGCTTTAGTGGCTAAAACACCTATATCGGTTTGTGGTTTCCTGATGCTCGAATCCAAAATAGCATTTAAATTGTACATGCGGTTGCTTATGGCCTCAACACGGTTCCCTTTCATCTGGCCAAACATCCTGAATACATTTAAAACAGGTTTATCAACACCATTAGTCGCTAAATCTCGAAAGCCTGCAAACCAAGGCTGGTTTTCAAATTCGAACGACCAGGTAACAGCTCCCAACAGATTGATTTTATATTTATATGTAAGTTCGTAAAGTCGGGCAAAAGAGGCTGCGGTATAACTCGAATACATGGTGCCGTTTCGGTAGGCATTCTCAGGGTTAGTACTCATGCCACAAGCGGCACAGCCTTCAGGATCGGATTCGCCGATAATTACAGGGATATTTTTAAGCTGAGGGTATTTACTGATGATCTTATAATTTCCATCAATATTGCGTAGCTGAGTCCTTACATTCATCACTACGGTTCCATTAACCACATTTGGCGAGCCTTTAGCATGAAAAAGTATAGCATCTAAAGGAGAACCGATTTTACCCGTTACATAATTGGTATCGTTTAAACAATGTTTGATAAAGGCATCTAAATATTTTGTTCCTCCACCCGTTACATTGGCACCACCAATTTTTGCAGTGGGTAAAGCCCTTTTAAGTCCATCTGCAGCGTAATCGTAAAGTTTAAAGAATTCGGCCTGTGTACCTTTCCAATAAGCGCCATCGGGCTCGTTCCACACTTCCCAGTACCAGCTTTCTACCTCAGCCTTGCCATATCGTGCGACACAATGTTTTACCCACTCGTAAACCAAATTGCTCCATTTTTTATAATCTTTAGGGGGATATGCCCAGCCGGTTAAAATTTCATCATACCGGGCACCTGGCTTCCATTTATGCTGATAAGGAAAAGGTTTGGTTGATAGCGCTTTGGGCATAAAGCCAATTTGCGCCAAAGGTTTCATGCCTCTTTTTACGTAAGTATCGAAAATCTGATCAACAATTTTCCAGTTGTAAACGGGATTACCTTTGGCATCTTCTGTATAGGCATTGGTTGATCCCCATTTTAAAGCAGGAGTACCATCGCCAGAGGTTAGCAAGTTATGCGCACGTACATATACCGGAACCGGACTTAATTTAGAAAGTTCGGTCAATAACTTCTGACCATCTTTCATATAGGTATAATTCGGTTCATCATAACCAAACCAGGCCCAAATGGGTTTCATGGGTGCTATATTCTTGTCGAAATTAACTTCAATGTTGGCTTTAGACTGCCCATTAACCGAATGGATGAAAGCGGTTAAGCAAAAAAGCAGCAAGTAAGCTTTTTTAAATTTTTTCATATTGTGTTTTTAATGTCAATCTGAGTGGCTAATTTGTCTCCTCGAAGTGTCGTCATTTCGACCGCAGTGGAGAAATCTTTAAATTTCATTTCAATAACTTGGTTAAAAGATCTCTCCATTCCGTTGCACTTCAGTCGAGATGACGACCTTTCTATTAGCATCTGCCAACGGAACGGGCCTGTAAACTTCAGAAGTCTGCCTAAGGCTACTCGTAAATTTCTGCTTCAATAATACTTAAATCACCCTTTAATTTGGTTTCAGTATGGTTAACACCGTCATCAAGTTTTTACCATTTACCTCTAGGCCAATATATGAGTTTTCTTTTTCTTTTCCTGAGCCCACTAACGGTATGATAACTATTTTTCCTTGATTGCTTTGCAATTAGCTGTAAATAACCTAAACCTAGTTGGAGTTGCCTTCGAAAACCAGTGGTGACAAAAGCAATTCAATTAATCGAGTGTTTATATGATGAAGATAAAAGAATAGGGATTACATTATTTGGTTTTTTGTACATTATGATGTACATTTGATTGTACAAAACTAGTAAATATGAAAGCAGTAACCATTTCTTCGCTTAGAACAAATATGAAAGGCTATTTTGATGAGATAAGTGCTACAGAGGATGTTTTAATTGTTCCAAGAAATAATAATGAAGATGATGCTATTGTGGTTATTTCTATTAAAGAATATAATGCGCTTACCGAAACTGCACATTTAATGTCGACAGAAGCAAACCGCAAAAGATTAGAGAAATCTATGGAGAGCTTAAAAAATGACAGAATGAAGCAATTTTTTTTAGAAGATGAAAAGTCAGTTGAGCTTTAAGCAATGAATATATTATTTACTGAAGAAGCCTGGGAGGATTTTGAATATTGGATGGATAATGATGACGAAGCGGAAAGAAAAGTAAGGGCACTCCTGAAAGATATAACAAGAACACCATTTCATGGTTTAGGAAAACCTGAAGCTTTAAAGCATAATTTAAAGGGTTTTTGGTCGCGGCGGATTACCGGGGAGCATCGTCTGGTTTATCAAATATCAGGTACTAAAGGAAAAGATCAACAATGTGCCGTTATTCAGTGCCGGTTTCACTACAATAAATAATAATATCTAAACAAAAAAGAGCAATAAACCCGAAAGTAAATTGCTCTTTTTTAAGGCTTAGTTTGCTTACCAGCCTGGGTTTTGCATGGCCTGTTTTTGTTCAGGTGTTAATGCAGCTCCACCGCTCTTAATCACATCTAAGAAACTCTGAGGAATTGGGCGTAAGTAATGTTTGCTCTCTGAAGGTTTTGCCTCATCGTTAAAGGCAGCTGTTCTGGCTACCAATGTTTTGGTACGTGCCAAATCTTCCCAGCGCAATAACTCGCCCATTAGCTCCCTGGAGCGTTCGTTTAAGATAAAAGCGGTAAACTTATTTTCCTGTGAGGTAGCACCAATTTTATCATAAAACTCTTTATTGGAGTTAAATATGTCAGCTTCGCTGTTTAAGTGCATACCTGTTAGGGTAGTGGCAGTTGTAGCGGTTAGGTTATTCGACTCGAAATAGCTGTTTTTATCAGAATATGAAACAAATTGCGCTGTGTTTGCAGCAGCATTGTTTTTATATGATGCGCCACCATCTACATAAACAGAGCGATCTTCACCTTCCTTATAAGCCGCACGATCTCTAACTTTATTTAGGTATGGAATGGCCTGCGCAAACTGGCCCATTAGTCCGTAAGCTTCAGCTGCAATTAAATAGGTTTCTGCGAGGCGGGCTAAAATACCATCCCGTTGACCAAATTGCGAGGCTACAGCATTTCTTGAACCATCCATAAATTTAGATAAAGCAACAAACTGACTCACACCATAATTTCCATGTCCACCTAAATAACTTTGCGGTTGGCCAGCAAAGTACCTTACATACATACTTGGTTTGCGGCGACCAATATCAGTGGAAAGTGCAGGGTTTGCATTTGCAACGGCAGGTGTATACCTGGTATCGCCTGCATTATTAATGATATATAAAATAGATTCTTCGCCGCCGGCAAATTTTGCTTTACCCACAAGATCTGGTGTTGGTGCCGTTCCTGCTGTCCAAAGTGGTGCTGCGGCGGGCCTGTTACATAAATAACGTGTTTTAAAACTTTTCCAGAATCTAGAGTCGTTTACTCGGTCGAAAACATCGAGGGCATAATCTGTAGACCTTAAACGCTGGAATTCACGATCGCCAGGGATATCGCGTTGCATGCCTGGTAAATTTTGGTAAATAGACGGATAATATAAATGTACCTGGTTACCGTAACGCCCCTGAGTAGCTGTATTGCCAGAGAACTGGGCGGCTAAAATGATTTCTTTATTGGTTTCGTTTGTGCCATCAATGGTAGTGAAATTCCATAAATCGCTAAAGTTGGTAGCCAGAGTATGCTGACCGCTGTTAATTACCAGATCGGCATATTTTACAGCGTTCTGAAGATCGGCGGTTTTGGTATCACTATTCCAGGTATTGTTTATTTCGCTTGCACGGAATAAATACGCTTTTGCCAAAAAGTGTGCTGCTGCCCATTTGGTAATGCGGCCGGTTTCTGTTACTGTAGCCGGTAAAAAGTTATAAGCTTGTGTAAAATCTTGAATTATTTGCTCATATACCTCTTTTGCACTGTTCCTGGTAAATTCTTCCTGAATGAAATCCTGTGCTTCTAACCTCAACGGAACACCACCATATTGTTTTACCAGTTTGAAATAATCGAAAGCACGCATAAAATAACCTTCGCCCAGACGAGTGTTTTTGCTTGCACCCTGATAATACAATGGTACGTTTTTGATAAGAATATTGGCCGAATTTATGTTTTCGTACATATTATCCCATACACTGGCTACATCAGCGTTAAGGGAATTCAAACTTGCGTCGTAAGAATTCCACATTTGTTCGGTTCTATCTCCACCAACTGTAAATTCATCTACTCCATAGTTGGTGGTAGTATATGCCCAGGTATAATTAAAGTGAAATTTTAAACTCTGGTACATGCCTATGCTTAAACCGTCGAGGCCATCAGTTGTAACAAAATCTGCTGTGGTACGGGCATTAACAACTTCTTCATCTAAGAAGCTTTTTTTGCAGGAAGTAGGGAAAATCATCAGTCCTCCTAATATTGCAGCACCCGATAATATATTTATAATCTTTTTCATGATCAATTTCTTTAAATAGCGATTAAGGATTAAAGGCTAACATTAACACCAAATACTACACCTCTGTTAAAAGTTGA
This sequence comes from Pedobacter sp. MR2016-19, assembly GCF_014947265.1. Taxonomy (NCBI): domain Bacteria; kingdom Pseudomonadati; phylum Bacteroidota; class Sphingobacteriia; order Sphingobacteriales; family Sphingobacteriaceae; genus Pedobacter; species Pedobacter sp. MR2016-19. Next base: position 146,966 of record NZ_JADCNK010000007.1, on the reverse strand, counting down.
GGTAACGCTATTGTTGGATGAAATGCCCGAATCAGGATCAATCCAGCCAACATTAGAGTAAATTAAACCCGGATTAATGGCTTGTGCATATACCCTTAATTTAGATAATGCTAATTTTTTGGCAATTTTTTCCGGGAAATAATAACCCAATGAGATATTTCTGATTTTTACGAAAGATCCATCCTGGTAGTTCATAGCACTTCGGTAAGGATCGCCGGATGCACTTCCATAATTTGGGGCAGGATAATCGTTTGTTGGGTTGGTTGGTGTCCAATAGTCAACCAGACGTTGGGCAAAACGGCCCTGGAGCGATTCTGCACCCGTGGCAATCAAAAAATTATATCTTGCGATAATAAAAATAGAAAGGTCGAAGTTTTTGTAAGTAAAGGTATTGGTCATTCCACTGGTCCAGCTTGGCGTGTAACTTCCTCTAATCATTCTATCGTTATTGGCATCAATTTTATAATCGTTATTTAAGTCCCTAACCCGAATGCTGCCTGGTTTAAAAGCACTTGCTGCAGGCAGATTAGCATTAAACTTTGCCATTTCAGCTAAGTCTTCAGGCGTATTTTGCCAGATGCCATCTTTGACAAAATCGTAGGCTACCCTAACCCTTTGACCGATGAACAATAAACTACCAATTACATCGCCGTTGGCCAGTTTAACCACCTTATCTTTACTTGCCGAGAAACTTAAGGTTGTAGACCAGTTAAAATCTTTGTTTTTTAAGTTTACAGTGTTCAGGGTAATGTCGATACCTCTGTTATGGGTTTCTCCAATGTTATCGAAAGATGAAGTATAACCATTTATTGAAGAAATGTCTTTCTGCAATAACAGGTCGGTGGTTTTAGATTGATATAAGTCTATGGAACCGCCAACTCTTCCTTTAACTAAGCTAAAATCAAGGCCTAGATTGTACTGCAAAGTATGTTCCCATCCAAGCGCTTTGTTTGGTAAGGTAGGAGGATTGGCCAATGATGCATCAGAGGCTACATATCCGGTTTGTACCGAGCTACCATAAGTATAAGTTAAGGGCTGTAATTTACCTAAAGTTGTGCCATAAGAAATGGCCGAATTACCCACGCTACCCACACCTAAACGAAGTTTCAGTTGGTCTACCCATTTGATGTTTTTCATGAAATCTTCCTGATCTATGCGCCACGCAATTGCGGTAGAGGGGAAAAAGTCCCATTTGTTGCCTTCAGCCAATTGCGATGCACCATCCCAACGTGCCGATGCAGTTAACAGGTATTTGCTATTAAAGCTGTAATTAACCCTGGCCATGTATGATACAAGAGTGTTTCTGCTCAAATCGGTACTAAAAGCATCCAGGCTCGGAATATTGGCTCCGCCTAAGCCATACCAGAGTGGGTTACTTAAAGGGATTTTAGTTCCCGTCATTGATGAACTCTCTTCTTTAAAGAGTGATGAACTCTGCAATAAAGTAACACCAAAGTTGTGTTTTTTTATTGTTTTATCGTAGTAAACCAGGTGATCCAGCGTATAGGCAAATCTGTTGTTTTGGTTAAGCTGAGCATAATTGGTAGAGCCTGATTCGCCCGCGCCACGATTGATTGATTTTGCATCCTGGTATCTTCCATTGTAGTTGTTGTAAAAATCAGGGCCAAAGTTAATACGGTACTTCAATCCTTTCAAAAGGCTTACTTCAGCATAAAAAGAGCCGATTGTTCTTAACACTTTACGTAAATTGATATTGTACTGATCTTCACCCACGGGATTTTGAATATTGATGTCTGCACCGGGTAAATTGATCCTGTTACCGTTTACATCGAAAGGTACAGCAACAGGTAGCATGCCTAGTGCTGCACCATATAAACTGCTCGGTCCGGTTGCATTACCTGTTGAAAACCCATAGTTCTGCAAGCCGTAAGATGCGGTAATGTTAGCCCCGAATTTAAACCACTTAACCGGATTCAGTTCTACACTTACCTTAGAAGTATAACGGTTATAATCCTGGCCAAGTTCTGTACCAATCTGGTTTAAGTAGCCAAATGAGGCATAAGCTTTTAATTTGTCTGTACCGCCACTGGCGCTTAATACATGGTCTTGCGTAATACCAGTCCGCGTAACCAGATCGGTCCAGTTTGTTGTAGGCACCAAGCTGCCATTGTAAATACCATTTTGCCAGCCTTGTGCAATGTTTGCCGTTACATAACTATCGTTAGGAAATATGCGGTTATCATCTGCTTGTGTTGGTATAACAGGATAAGTAGTGCTTGCCTGAGCTGCAGGATTTAAATAACCTACACGGCGGTAAGCATCGCGGCGGAATTCGATGTATTCGGCAGCATTCATCATCTGTGTTCTGTTCTGGATGGTTTCGATGGTTGCCATACCCACATAATCTAAAGTTAACCTGCCTGTTTTACCTTTTTTAGTGGTAACCAATACAACGCCATTTGCTCCTTTTGATCCATAGATTGCAGTTGCGGATGCATCTTTTAAAATGTCGATACTTTCGATATCGTTAGGATTGATGGCTTCAATACCGCCTGCTGCAAATGGAATACCGTCTACTACGTATAATGGTGAATTGCTGGCATTTATAGATCGTACACCTCTGATTAAAATGGAGCCAACTTGACCAGGGCGCTCGTTTGAAGTAACATCAACCCCGGCTGCTTTGCCTTGTATGGCTTGTAATGCATTTTGTACCGGCCTTGATCTGATCTGTTCTGCACCCACGCTTACCACCGCGCCGGTTAAATCACTTTTTTTTACGGTGTTATAACCAACAACTACAACCTCATCTAAATCATTTGTGGAACTCTTTAATTGTATGCTGATTGTAGTTTTTCCATCTACGGGTAATTCTTGTGTGGCATATCCAATGTACGAAACCACCAAAACCGGGTTGCTCACCGTTGATGGAATAGTAACGGAGAAAGTACCATTGGCATCGGTAGAGGCTACAATAGTTGTACCTTTTACTTTTATACTCACGCCAACCAAGGTTTCACCTTTTTCGTCAACAATTTTTCCTTTTAGGGTAACGTCTCGTTTGCTCATGGAGATGTTTGTTGTGACTGACGAAAGTGCTGTTTTCAGATGGTTAGCATTTGCATTATTTGCGACACATAACATGCAGAGTGCAGACATGCTAGTGATCAGGATTGCCCTGTAGGAACAACCTCTTCGTCGCTTTAACTTTTCTGGATAAAAATTAAGACCCATAATTTAATTGGTTTTGTAAATATTTGGTTATTTGGTAATAGCATACCGGAGGTGCTGTGCTATCTGTTTTGAGGGTGTATGGTTAAGCAAGTAATCCATTGCATCTGGATGTATTACCTCGTACAAGATGAAAAATGAGTTAGTTTGGCTACACCTGGCTTTTCTTCTTATGTGCTTCGCGAATCTAAAATGGCGATAATGAGATCAGTAAATGCAAACGATTGCATTATGTTAGCGTAATTTTTCTTGCTCATATAGGTAATGATTAAAAGAATGGATTTATACTTGGTTATACGATGTTAGAACTTTTATTCGGCTAATCCGTCCTGTCCCATCCTGTAAGCGATACGTATTTGCAAAGATTAATGCTGAGGTATGTAAATGAGTGGATTTACCTGTGGAAAAAAAAAGGCAAAACAAAGGACAGACCATCCGGTACTGTCCTTCCATCATTAACTAAAATAAACGCTTTTATGTCCTATCTGTTAGTGGAAAGCGTTTAAACCACTTTTTAAGAATTTTTGGTAATTGGCTATTTCATAATCAGCACCTTGTGGTGGTGCCAATAGTGCTTCTGTTTTTGGATCAAGCAGTACATAAAAAGGCTGCGAATTTGACTGGAATTTCCTTGCTTGCAGGTCGCTCCATTTTTTACCAATGGTGCTGAGTTTTTTTCCTTCAGGTGTAACCGTTACATCAGCCGGAGCAAGTGCTGTTTTATCATCCACATATAACTGAATCAATACATAATCATTACTGATCATTTTATATACGTCTTTATCTGGCCAAACATTGGCTTCCATTTTTCTGCAGTTTACGCAGGCATGGCCGGTAAAATCAATGAGTACAGGTTTATTCAGTTTCTTAGCTGCAGCTAAACCTTCATCATAATCGAAATAGGCATTCAGCTTTAATGGTGCATGAAATTTATCAGCATATTTATGCGGACCATCATTTGTTGCAGTCGGTTTCCCTGCTAATAAATTGGCTGTATATAAATCGAAATCCTGTGTTTCCTGAGGTGGAAGAAAGGCTGAAATACTCTTTAATGGCGCCCCCCACATGCCCGGAATCAAGTAAATGGTAAAGGCCAATACTACAGTGGCCAGAAAAAGCCTGGGTACTGAAATAAATGCCAAAGGACTATCATGCGAAAACTTTAGTTTCCCCAGAAGATAAATACCCATCATCCCGAAAATAACAATCCAAAGGCTTAAGAATATTTCACGGTCAAACCATTCCCAATGGTAGGCCAGATCTACATTGCTCAAGAATTTCAGGGCAAAGGCAAGCTCAAGAAAACCGAGCACAACCTTAACACTGTTTAGCCAACCACCAGATTTTGGTAGTTTGTTCATTGCAGACGGAAATAAAGCAAATAAGGCAAAAGGAATGGCCAGAGCCAAAGAAAAGCCAAACATACCAATTGCTGGTCCTAACAAAGCCCCCGTTGTAGCTGCCTGTACCAATAAAGTACCTATAATAGGGCCAGTGCAGGAAAAGGATACTAAAGCCAGTGTTCCGGCCATAAAAAATAATCCTGCAATGCCGCCTTTATCCGAATTGGCATCCATTTTATTTACCCATGAAGAGGGTAGGGTAATTTCAAAAGCACCCAAAAACGAAGCTGCAAAAACAACAAGCAATAAGAAGAAAAAGAAATTGAATATCCCATTGGTAGAGAGACTGTTTAAGGCATCGGCACCAAAAATTACCGTAACCAAAAGTCCAAGCACTACATAAATGAGGATAATGAAAAAGCCATATAATGCTGCACGCCGAAAGGCTTTCCCTTTTTCTGATCCTTTAGTAAAAAAACTTACTGTAAGGGGCAACATGGGGAAGATGCAGGGCATCAACAAGGCTGCTAAACCGCCAACAAAGCCTGCAATAAAAATGCCCCACAAAGTTTTGTGTTCTTCTTTTGATGGCGCAACAGTTTGCTTAACAGTAGCGGGTACTGTGGCTGCTATTTTGGCAACAGTATCGCTTGCTTTAATCGTGCTATCAGGCGCTTCCGGCTTTATCTCTGTAAAAGTGAGGTCGTCGGTGCCTGAGCTATCCTGTGCATATCCATTTAAGGATATGGCACAAACGAACAGCAAACCGAGACATATTTTTTTTAAGGATATCATAGTCTTGGTAATGCTATTATTTTACAGGAATACTAAATTCGACCTGCTCTGGCGGTAAACATTGCTTATCATCGCATACCATAAACTCTACGTTGCCTTTAATGGTTGCAGTTTTCCCTTTTAGCTTCACTTTTTGTTGAAAAACTACCGACTTTTCGAAGTAGCTTACATCCATTTTAAAAGTAGATTCGAACTTGGTTATTGCTTTTGGTTCGATTGTTTTTCCAACCAGGGTATAACCGCCGGATGCAGGAAAAGTAAAGGTTGTTTTAACAGGACCTCCGTCTTTAACAAATTGTGAATAGAGGTGCCAGCCCTGATCTACCGAAGCTTTGATGAAAACAGTAGCTGTATTTGGGCCGGTTTTTTTTGCGGCATAACTCCAGGTTACGGGTTTTAAAATTTGGCTATATGCACTAAGGCTAATCAGGCATACAGTACAGAACAAAAAGATGATTTTTTTCATGTTGTGGTTTATTGGTTATGTTGATTAATGTAATCTGCTAAAGGCCTGGTAATCCAGAAAATCTACTTCAGGGGTAATGTATCCTGTTTTAACTGGTTCCAACTTCATTAAATCGGTACTTAAATATTTCTTGTTGCTATCCGAAAAGATGGTCACTACGCAGCTGTCAATTCCCATTTTTTGCTGTTGTTTGATAGCACCTATCACATTGGCTCCTGATGATATGCCTACCGCTAAACCAAGTTTCTCAGCAAGTTTCTGTGCCATTAGTATGGCATCACCATCATTTACCTGTATCACTTCATCCAGTTCGCTCAGTTTAACAATTTCGGGAATGAACTCATCAGAAATGCCCTGGATTCTGTGGCTGCCTACTTTATAACCCGTAGTTAAAGTAGGTGATTCTGCAGGTTCAAGTGGGTGTACTTTAATATCAGCATTTTGCTTTCTTAAAAAATTACCTACGCCCATGATGGTTCCTCCGGTGCCTACTCCGGCAACAAAAGCATCTGGCGATAGATTTTTTAATTTTAACTGGCCCCAGATTTCCTTTCCTGTGGTATGTTCGTGTGCTTCTGGATTGGCAATATTTTCGAACTGTTTTGGTAAAAAGATATCCGGATTGTTTTCGGCCATCTCTTCTGCAAGTTTAATGCTACCAATAAATCCACCTTCTTCTTTGCTTACCAGAATAATTTCAGCACCTAAACTTTTAATAATATCCATGCGCTCTTTGCTCAACCAGTTGGGCATTATGATGGTTACCGGATGGCCTAAAGCTTTGCCTATTGCTGCGAATGCAATCCCGGTGTTACCGCTCGTAGCCTCAACTATACGGTCTCCTGCTTTGATTTTGCCTTCAGCATAAGCTTTTTTCAAGGTATAAAGCGCCATCCTATCCTTAATACTGCCTGTTAGGTTGTAATGCTCACATTTAACATAAATTTTACCAATACTTCCCTGGTAAGTATAAGTAAGCTCCAGCATTGGTGTGTTACCAACCAGAAGCGATAAATGTTCAAATTTTCCTATATTGGAAGCTGTCATTTCATTTGCTGTTAATGTTCTCATGGCTATTTTTTAAATCGATTATAGAAAGCTTTTCCAATAATTTAATTTCGGTAAAATTCATTATTATTCTTATTTGTGTCAATACAAGTTATTTTTTACAGAAATTTTCTGTTTTTTTTGACTAATATTGATTTTTATTTCAGTTTAAGCTGAGTTTTTTAATGTCCATTATATTTTTTTTCATTCATAGGCATACATGATACACGGAGATTTAGATCAGGTTGATATCGAAATATTAAAATTGCTGCAGCATGATGCCGCCCTGACTCATAAAGAGATATCGTTAAAGCTGCATAAATCTATAGCAACCATACACGAACGTATAAGGAGATTAAAGGAACAAGGTTACATTAAAAGAATTGTTGCGATTCTCGATCGGAAAAAAATAAACAGAAACCTGATTGCTTTCTCTCATGTATTGCTGAAAGAACATACTGCTAAAACCCTGATCGAATTCGAAACCGAAGTTTCTAAATTTGGGGAAGTAATGGAATGCCTTCAAATGACTGGCGCTCATGATTTTATTCTCCGTATTGCAACTAAAGATATGGATGCCTATCACGAATTTTTACGGAATAAACTGGCAACACTCCCCAATATTACAACCGTGCAGAGCTATTTTGTACTTTCAGAGCCAAAAAGTGAAACTGCTTATCCGCTGTAAGGGAGGTTCATTGGTCATTAGTTAGTTGTCCATTTGTCATTGGTTGAAGGAAATCTGATACCTTAGAGTCAATTGATTAGCTAGTAGAATTTGAGGTTGCGTATGTCCGCGATAAAACGTCATTGCGAGGAGGAACGACGAAGCAATCTTTCATGCTAGCAATACTTGCTATAAAGATTGCTTCGTCGGCTGAAAAAGCCTTCTCGCAATGACGACCATTCTGTTAATTATTGAACCTTTTTAAATTTAAGGCAGTGGCGCCAATAATCATGATGGTTAGCAGTGAAACCGAAAGCATGTTAATCCAGATATACGGAATCTCTTGCGGATTATATTTTTCCAGTTTATAATTTTTAATGTCTGTATTATCAACTGATTGATTAAGAAAAATTGCCGGATAAAAATGTAAGCGGATCTGCTCGTGATATTTTCTGACCGCCTGTTGAAAGCCGAGATGTGTATCCAGATCAGATCCTGCCATTTTATTTACCCCAAGTTGAGTTTGCATGGTAGGAAAGAAAAATGCAAAGATATTGGTGAAATATTGCCTGCTGGCGAGTTTCTTTTCGATAGCAAACCTGCTTGTTGCTGCCTGGTCATCGCCCATTTGCTGCATGGCATAATACCAGTACCAGCTAAAGGTTTTCTGCTCAGGAAAAGGATATTTCTTCAATTGGGGGTAATGTTCAAAAAAAGGTTTCATGGTTACGTCTTTAGCCATATCCCACTTTTCATGATAGCCTTCGCGTTGGTTGATCACATTTTGCAAAGCTTCAGGTACCGGGTATTTCCAGGTAAGGAAAAGATTGAAAGATGCAGGAATTACGATGCAGAGTAGTACCCAGACTGCTATCAGCGCCGATGCATTAAAATTAGAAGATTTACCTAGAGAGATGAAGAAAAATGAAATGGCAAACCAAAAAGTCAGATAAAGTAAAATGAGTACGGTAACCGACAAGAAAGTGAAATCTTGGGGGAGTTCTAAATAAAGCATCGCTATAAATAATAGCAACAGCGCAACAGTAAAAATTACCACTAGCCTGACTAAAAATTTTTGCCAGATTACCTGAAATGATTGATTGGTTTGTGCTCTTAAGAGCGACCAAATGCCGCTTTCCTTTTGCTCTGAAAGAAGATTGTAGGTAAAGGCAATAATAACCAGTGGGAATAAAAAGATATAAACGAAACTAAGATCCATATTGCCCAAAAGCAGGCTAACAGGGTTATTAATATCTGTATCATAAAGTTGGCCTTCTAAACCCAACATGGTTACCGAAATTAAATAAGGATTGATATCTCGCTGCCCATTGGCAAAAGCAGCCCAGTTGTTCGGTGCGTTGGCCAGCGTAAACTTATTATGGAAAAAAAACAGGCCAATATCTTTGCCAAAGTGATTAATATTATTGATGGTGTTTTTCTTTTGTAGCAATGCTGCTTTTTCAATTACAGCCTTTTGCCTGGCGACGAAGGTTTTGCCGAAATACAGGCCAGCAAAGCCTGTTATCAGGAGCACAACGATCCCAATCCATGAGGAACTACTTCTAAAAAACAATTTAAATTCAAGGTTATATCTACTTTTTTTCATGTTTATTACGATATCGTTTTGATCCATTTGGTTGAATATTGAAGCAACATAACCGCAACCAATAACCAGAAGGTTAAAGCACTTAGCGCTAATAACTCATTCGACAAAACAGTACCTAATTTTTTAAAATGGTAATTGAAATCGGGTTGTTCGGCCCAGTTTGCCTTGCTGATGGCTAAAGGTTTTTCTTCTTCTCCAGGTGCAATATTGCTGATCTTTTCAATTTGCAGCTTATTCATCTTTTGAGCAAGTTGATAACGATAGGTCTCTGCCTGATGCTGAAAATCGACGAAGGTATTAAAATCGGATGCGGTTAAGGCCATCGAAATATGTTTCAGCAATAAATAAGGGTTTAAGAAACCCGAAATGGTAGTAATGCTGTTCTGTTTTTCGAAAATATGGTTCAGCTCATTTTGGTGCTGACTATAAATTTTTGAGGTAATTTTTTCGCCTTCGGCCATAATATAACCGCCATAGTTAAAAGGGAGTTTTTTTACATCATCCACCGCGTAAGCTTTAAGCAGTGAATCTTTAATGGCCGCATAATGTGGGTCATTGGGATCGTGGCTATCGCCTTGCCGATGAACATCAGCTGCAATGGCATCGGCAAATTCTATTTTAGAAGGCGAAGGATGGATCTTTACACCAACCGCCTGAGTAATACGGGGCATAATGACCATGAAAAATATCCAGCAGGCCAATAAGGTAATTAAGGCTGATTTAGAACTTCGCGCAAAGGCCGAAACCAAAACGGTAATAGCCGAAATAATGAAAAAATAAATGGCATAAGATAAAACCAGAAGTAACAGGCGTAAGGCTGAATCCATACTAATTTCCCAGTGACTTAAAGATGCCCATAACAAGATGGTGAGCAATATAAGTGGGATAAATATGGAAAGACAAATGCCAATAATACTTATAGTTTTGCCCCAAAGGAGTTGTTTCCAGCTTACATCCTGGCACAACAGGATTTTTAAAGTCCCTGATTCGCGTTCTGCCGATATGCTGTTATAACCCAAAAAGAAAATGAGCAGCGGTACCAATAGTTGTAATACCATGGCTACACTGATTTCGCCAAAGCTTAACATACCGTTCGTAAAACCTGCTTCACTAAAATTAACGGTATTCTGTTTATGTGCCTCTAAAAAAATCGATACCCCGGCGAAACTTTCTATGCCAAAATCGAAGAAACTGAGTTCATGTTTTTCGCGAAAGGCGAGGTAGCCATAGTGCGCCATCCTGTGAGGATGTTTATCTGGTTTGGCTAACCATTGTGCCCTTACCAGCTCCTTATAATGGAGCCGTTGATTATTTTGCGTTTTAAAGTTTTGCCAGCCAACATAAGTGGCCAAACAGAGCGATAAACCCAATAAAAGGGTTAAGGCTAAGGTGGCGCTATTGTTAAAGGCGGCTTTAAAAGTTTGTTTCGCAATAGTGCTTATTCTAGCTGACATTATATTCTATAAGTTACGTTAAACATTACATTTCTTGGTGTGCCAGGGAAAAGGCGTAGGTAGTTTTGTGCCCCAACCCAATAGGTTTTATTTAAAATGTTGTTCATGTTTATGGCCAGCTGTACTTTAGCGCCTGCAGGCGAATAATAAATTGCGGCATCAACAAGGGTATAGGCCGGAAGTGTAAAATCTCTGATGTATAACGGAAGTTTAGTACCGCTATATTGTAAGCCTGCACCAAAACCAATGCCTTTCAGCTGTTGCGTTTCAAAATTATAACGCGTCCATAAGCTGGCACTGTGTTTTGGTATGTTCTGCACACGCTGACCGATTAAAGCCGGGTTGAAATCATCCTTAATAATGGCATCTACATAACTATAACCTGCATTAAACTGCCAGTTCTGTCTGATGAAACCTGAAGCCTCGAATTCGAAACCACGGCTGCGTTGTGCACCACGTTCAATTAAACGGTTTACATCTAAAGGATCGTTTGCATTCATCAATAGGTTTTTCTGGTTAATTTCGAAAACCGAAACATTTACCATCAGGTTTTTATTCAGCCATTCAGATTTCGCACCAATTTCCTTCAAATCACTTTCTAATGGTTTAAAATTGGAACCTGTAGGCGGCGGAACAATTACCAGAGTTGAAGTATTGCCCTGCGGTTGGTAACCTTGTAAATAAGTTCCATAAAGGTTAATGTTCGTGGTTACCGCGTATGTTATCCCAACTCTTGGCAAGAGTTTATGTTGATAAATTTTCTTCTGGGTCGCCAGTTCATAATTGCTGTAATCTTCGTACCATTCCTGTCTAAGGCCCAGGGTTAAGGCAAGCTTGTCATATTTGATCTGATCCTGAAAATAAACGGCATTAACTAAATTGTAGGCTGGCGGTATTTCAGTTTTGGTAAAAATATAATCGCTTAAATTTTTAATCGTATAACTTGGGTTGGCGAGGTTAAAATGTTCTACGTTGGGCACAGGTGCATTTACGCCGTTTACCACTTTAAATAAATAGAGATCTTTTTTTGTGGGATCGTACCTTGCTGCAATGGTTCCGTCTTTTAACCGGTAACCCTGTGCAGAATTTTCACCACCGCCACGCAGTTTTTGGGTATTAATCCGATCGTAGCCGATTACCAGTTTGTGGTTTAAGCTAAACGTATTGGCATTTATACTGAAATAGGTGCTTAGATTATCGGTACGCCACTTTTGCTGACGCTGAACTGCCCGCATGGCTGCAAGGGTAGGGATCGGTTGATTGTTTTCATCAACACCAAAAGCATTGGTGGTTCGATGTTCCAAAAGATCTTCGTTCCAGTTTTGCTTCATATAAGCCACATTGAAAACAATATCCTGGTTAAAACGATGAGAAAAATTGGTCATCAGCATTAAATCCTGACTGTTAAAACGGTCGTTGCTGGCACCCATGTTGAAACTGATCGGTGTACTTTTTAAATCGGTTTGCCCGGCGATGGCGCCAAAAATAGCTTGTCCACGGTCTAATCTCGAATTGCTGTTGTTCATTACAACCTCTACATTTAAACTGGTACGGTCATTTGGGATGTATGAAAATGAAGGAGCAATCATATAACCCTTTCTATATTGCAGGTCTCTGAAACTTTTGCTGTCTTCATAGCCGAGGTTAAGCCGGTAAAGCAGTGTTTTATCCGAATTTAACGGACCAGTAAAATCTAATGCGCCGCGTATTGTACTAAAACTTCCTGCTGAGATGCTGATTTCCTTGCGGTCTTCAGTCAGTGGTTTTTTAGTAACCAGATTAATACTTCCCCCTGGGTCTACGCTCGAAAACGTGGCACTTGCAGGGCCTTTTATTACTTCGATTCGTTCGAGGTTATTGGTTAATGGTTGGTTAAAATAATATTGATGGGTACGCATGCCATTAATAATAGCACCTTCTTCATTCTGGTTAATTCCTCTGATAGAGAATTGATTATAATAACTGCTTTGCGATACTCCGGTTACATTTTTAACAGCATCAGCCAGTACAGCTGCCTGCCTGTCGGCAATCAGTTCTTTTGAAACCGAAGAAATAGCCTGAGGAATGTCTTTATTCAATGTGGCCGTTTTTGTGGCTGAGAAGGAATAATTGCCGTAATATTTTTTGCCGTTGGTACCTACTACTTCAACAGTTTGTAGTTCTTCATTTGAAGTTTGCAATACAATGGCATCAAGATTTAAATCGCCTGTCTGATTGATAGGGTAAATCTGATTAAAGTTGCTATAACCAATGGCGCTTACGGTGATAGCATAATTGGCAGTTTTAGGTAAGATAAGCGAGAAATTTCCTAACGAATCGCTAATTGTATTTAACTGATCTTTGCCATTTTTAAATTTAATCGTGGCTTTATGGACGCCTTGATCCAGGGCATTAATCACCTTTCCGCTTACTTTAATTTGGGCATTGGCTTGCAGGTTAAATAAATTGAGCAAAAAAAGCAAACAAATTGTAACGACACCAGGAAGTGCCTTATATTTTGGGTACATGAAATGGATTTTTTTAGATGGTTTGTAAGTATAATTCCTGAAGGTCGGTTGCGTTAATCTCGCTGGCTTTAAGGGTATGGATCAATTCGCCCTGTTTCATGATGCCGATGTGAGAACCCACATTTACCGCGTTAAAAATGTCGTGCGTAGCCATTAAGATGGATTTACCTTCGGCAGACAATTGTTTAACCAATTGTGTAAACTCTGCTGTTGCTTTTGGATCTAAGCCACTGGTGGGCTCGTCCATTAAAATGATTTTTGCATTTTTAGCCAGGGCAATGGCAATACCTACCTTTTGGCGCATCCCCTTGCTAAAACCAGATAGCTGTTTGTGGTGAGCTGATTCTTGTAGGCCACATTGGTTTAAAAAACCGATCAAACTTTTGGTGCCATAATTAAAACCTGCCAGTTTGGAAAAGTAATCAAGGTTTTCAATGGCCGACAAGTTACCATAAAGCATCACCACTTCAGGGATATAAGCGAGGTGTTTGCGGCGCTCGCTATCATGTGTGTCCAACTCCCTGCCGTCAATTAAAATTTTACCCGAACTTGGTTCAATAAAACCGAGAAATAAATTAATGGTCGTTGTTTTTCCTGCACCATTTTGGCCTAAGAGGCAAAATACCTCGCCAGGGTTAACTGTTAAATTAAGTTGATTCAGGGCTTGGTAAGCCCCGTAATTTTTAGATAATGAAATGGCTTGAAGCATAAAATATAAGAGTATAGCGCATGCCGGCACAGCTGCACATTAAACAAAATGAATTTGTCTGATAAATAAAAAAAACTGGTTTTAGTGATTAGGCCAATAAACCTGGCGGCCCTTTATTTGCATAAGATAGGATATAAGCAACTGGACGCTTGATCAAATAAGCGCAAGGTTTAACACCTGGTTTATTTAATGGTAAAAACAATGCAAAGGGTGCTGGCAGATAGAAAAAGTGCGATTGGTGTTTCAGCACCTCACAGAGTTTACATTTTAACTTTGCAGAACCAAGTTGCGTATTGTATTTTGAATGAGAATTATGATGTGTTATTTCTTTCGCTCCGTGGTGGTGCAGACTTTCTAACAACATTGCATTAAGAAATACCGCTAATACCAATATCCCCCATATGCGGGTAAAAATTTCGCGGCGATATTTGTACGTTGAATGTTTCAATGCAACAAAGTTACATTTAAAAAATTAAAATCAAATCTTTTGTTAGGCTTGGTTTTGAATCTGATGATTATTTGTGGTGTCTAATGTTTCTATCTGACACGGAAAAAATGTTTGATATTAAGGCTAAAGTAGTTATGAAATGTTAGGCTTAACCATTTTTTTTAAGAAAGCAATACCTGCGGTGCTTCGGTTACGATAGCTCGCCCTTTGCTTATCTGTGGTGTCTGATGTTTCCATCTGACACGGAAAAAATGTTTGATATTAAGGGCTAAAGTATTTATAAAATGTTAGGCTTAATCATTTTTTTAGGAAAGCAATACCAGTGGTACTTCGGTTACGATAGCCCCGCCCTTTGCTTAATCCCGGTAGATTAACCGGTAAAGAAAATAATTCTTAAACCGGGATAACGCTATCGGTCGGGTTTATTTAACACAGGCATCTCGTTTCATCGAATCCCTTTATTCTGATCACTTAAGTGGTCTGTGAGGACAGAGACCACGGTGGGGGTAGGGTTAAAATGAAAATGGTTCGTGCAGACACGAACCTTGGCAATGAAAATTTCTCCGTATCAATCCGTGTTTCCGTGGCAAAGTATAATTGGCCTATCTTCTGTGGTGTCTGATGTTTCCATCTGACACGAAAACAGTTAATAGAGGGTAAAAATTAAGCCTTTCAGTATATCCATCTAATATAACGGCAAGGTTTAATATGATTTTTCTAATTCGTATAAAATTATTGTTTACGTTCTATACTGAATGCACGGTCTTCTTTATTGAAACCCACTTTAGGATAATAATCAAAGGCAGTAGGAACTGACAAGAGGATGAGCATGCACTGCGGACCAATTTTTTCTCGTGTTATCGAAATCATTTCCTTGCCTATTCCCGAATTTTTTAAATCTGTAAATACTGCAAGGTCTGACAGATAAGCACACCAGGCCCAATCGGTAAGGGTTCTGCAAATACCCACAAGTTTTTCTTCTTGCCATGCAGTAACCAATACATCGGCATTTTTTAGCATCAATGTTATTCTTTCAGCTTCAGTAGGGCGTTTAAGTCCCGCCTTGCTAAATAAATTAATCACCTCTTCTGCCTGAGGGATAATGTCTAACTTATAGGTAATATTCATATCCTCTAAATTACAAAATATACTTGTAGAGAATAATAAAAACGACATCAGAAACACAGATGCGATATTGATCAGCACTAGTTAATTCTTCAACTTAACCTTAAGTTAACATGGGTGCTCTTTCTTTGTTCGGAATTGCCTGGTATAATTGCTTTTAACATGATCAAACCCATTTGTGTTCTTATATTTTTTCTATTCTTCATTTCGAATACATACGCCCGGGGCGACAGATTCGAATCGATTATTGCGCTGAATCAAAAAGATCCGACTGCAGCCCTGGCTCAATTAAAAAAAATATATGCTAAAGCCATTGACGATAATGATGAGCTTTTGGAGGGCAAATGTTTGCAGCAAATGGGCAAGGTTTGTTATACACAGGGGCATTTCAGTCAATCGTTAGAATTCTTCTTAAAGGCAGATAAAATATTCAACAATGCCAATCAATTGCTTTTATTAGCTGCTAACCTTAATGATGCTGGCGTGCTCTACTATTATATGAAGCAGAAAGACAAGGCCATGAATAGCTATAACAAAGCCATTGGTATTTATAAAAAATCGAATAATTTAACCGGTCAGGCAACCGTTTTAGGCAATATTGGACAGCTATACGAAAAAAGGCAATTGTACGACAGTGCATTTTACTATCAAAAACTGGCTTTAAAAATAAACGAACAGGTTAACGATAAAAGCGGAGCAGCAAAAATACACGAAAACCTGGGCAGTATATATGAAGACCTGGAACGTTACGATTCTGCTTATGTGCATTTTAAACAGTCGTTAAATCTCTACCAGGAAGATCATAATAATTTAGGGAGTATTGAGGTAATTAATAATCTCGGCGATATCCTGCGTAAAACCGGCCGTTATAAGGAAAGCATTGTGCAAACCGAAACTGCATTGAAAATGGCCGAAAAGATGGGGAATATTTACCAGTTGAGTTCCTGCTGCAGAGATTTGGGCAAGGCATATGAACTGTTGAACAACATGGACAGCGCCTACCACTATGTAAAACTTGGTTATAAGCACACCATTGATCTGTATTCGGAAGATGGTGCCCGGCAGGTGGCCTTTTTGCAGGTGCTTTACGATATTAATAAAAAATCGGAGGAGATTAATAAACTGAAAAACGACCGGAAGGAGAACAGGATTATTGCTTTTTCTGCCACAATCGTAGTGATATTGTTGGTTGTTTTGGGTTTTGTTATTTTCAGCAGGCAACGTTTAAAATTAAGAGATCAACAGATGCTGGCGAGGCAGAAGGCGATAGAACACGATATGACCAGTCTCGAGCTTAAAAATCTTCAGCTCGAAGAACAAAATCTGAAACAATTGCTGGAGGTTAAAAGCAGGGAACTATCTACCCACACGTTAAATCTGATTAAGCATAACCAATTTTTAGAAAATCTCAGAAGTACCTTACAAGCGATGGTGAAAGAGGATAAACGGGATCAGAAAAAACAGATGAACCAGATTCTCGCCGAGATTAATCAGAGTTTTAACCACGAACGCAACTGGAAGGAATTTACGCTGGCTTTCGAACAGGTGCACCATCAATTTCTCGAAAGTCTAAAAAAATATAGCCACGAGCTTACCTCTGCCGATATGCGCCTGATTGCATTATTGAAAATGAATCTCGATTCCGCTGATATTGCAACCTTGCTCGGTATATCTACCGATAGCTTAAGGGTATCGAGATATAGGCTAAGGAAAAAGCTGAATCTGACACAAGGCGATAATTTATCAGCATTTATCCAGGCATTATAACCGTTACATCAGCTGTAATATTATTAACCTTTTTTTGGATTTTAAAGGCTTAACAATTTGTTAATGTAACGGTAACGAAAGCGTAACGGCGCTTTTGTTGTTGTTTAATTTATTGATAATCAATATTTTGTGTTTATTTGTTGCCTTTTGATATATGCTTGTTGTAACGCTGTTGCCTTTATGTAACCTCAATAATTTCTTTGTGTAAAATGGTGTATACACCTTTGCCCCGTCGATAATAAAAAGACATGACCAAACACAATGAATAAACTATTACAAATTCTGTTTTTACTTCTTTTTTGTGCAGGCACTGCAAATGCCACAAAACTGAAAGGCCACGTTTACGATAAGCAAACTGGAGAAGCCATTGTAGGTGCAACAGTGGTTTTAGAAAACCCAAGGCGCGTAACGAATACTGGATTAGATGGGACCTTCGAATTTAAGGATGTAAAAGCAGGTGCTACTAAAATTAGTGTAAGCTACATCACTTACAGGACCATCGAAAAAACCTTAGTGATACTGACAGAGGATAACGATCACTTAAAGTTCTACATGGAGAGCGATTCGAAAAGCCTTGATGATATCACAATTAAGTCAAATGCCGTGAGTTCTACCGATCAGGGGGCAAGACGTTTAGAAAAAAATGCCCCTCAGCTAATGAATATCGTTTCAGGGAGGGCAATTGAAATTTCACCAGATTTAACGGTGGCAAATGTGATGCAACGCATTTCGGGGGTGTCTATAGAGCGCAATAGCAATGGCGATGGACAGTACGCCATATTAAGGGGAATGGATAAACGCTATAATTATACTTTGGTAAATGGCGTTAAAATCCCTAGTCCGGATAATAAATACCGTTATGTTCCGCTTGATCTTTTCCCTGCTGATTTACTCGATCGTTTAGAGGTGTACAAAACCCTTACGCCAAATTTAGAGGGCGATGCAATTGGCGGTGCGATTAATATGGTGATGAAAAATGCACCAGGCCAGTTGCAGGTAAATGCCAATATCTCTACCGGTTATAGCCAATTATTTTTCGATCGTAAGTTTACCAGTTACAATGCTTCAGGTATTAATTATAAATCGCCGTACGAAGTAAACGGGAAAAGCTATAATGCTACACAGAACGATTTTAGCAAGGGTACACTCGATTATAAGTATAAAAACCCTGTACCTAATTTAATCGGAAGTTTATCTTTAAGTAAACGCTTTTTAGATAACAAATTAGGCGTCGTGTTAGCAGGAAGTTATCAAAATACCTACCGCGGAAGCAATAGTACTTTCTATAATAATTCGGTTGTTGGTACAGATGCTTATGCTACAATTACCAGTAAAAGTTACCGCGAGTTTTCTGAACAACAGCAGCGTACCGGGTTGCACGGGAAAATTGATTATGTGTTTAACAAAAACCATCAGATCAGTTTTTACAATGTGTACGTTAATCTGAAAAACCAGCAGGTTAGAGATGCCATAACCACAACTTACAACAAGGATTATGATCCTATAGCAGGAAATGCACAGTTGGTTTTTGATACCCGTAGCCGTTTAACGGAGCAGCAGATTTACAATTCTACGCTGCATGGCGATCATAAATTTTTTGATGATAAATTTAAGGTGCAATGGTCGGCTGTTTATTCTTCTGCCAAAAATGATGTGCCGGAAAATACCAGTATCAGTTTGAATGGATTGGAGCAGAATTTTCAACGCAAACGTACCAGTTTAGTCAATACCAATCCGGTTACGCGCAGATGGGAACGCAATACCGACGAGGACTTAGCTGGTTATCTTGATTTGACTTACCGTGTTTTATCAGGAGACCATAAGCTTGATATTATGGCAGGAGGTTTATACCGCGATAAAAAGAGGAGCAGCTTCTTTAATAATTATAATTTGGCTCAGGGAGCAGATCATGCAAATGATATTTATGGTGTAAATTTCCAAAATTATACCGACCTGAATCTGGTAGTAAGCAATCCAACAGGTGCAGTAGCCAATTCCCTTACCTACGATGCAACTGAGCAAACTACTTCTGGTTATGGAATGTTTAAATATACTTCAGCTAAGTTAGAAGTAATTGGTGGTGCAAGAGTAGAACATACCAATCAGGGTTATAATCTTCTTTTTCCGGCAGGAGAATCTTTTCCAAAAGGAAACCAGATTTATACCGATGTATTACCGAGTTTAACTGCAAAATACTTTTTAACAGAAAAAGCGCAGTTGCATGCTTCTTACTACAAAGCACTTAATCGCCCTGGTTTTTACGAAATTGTACCCGGAAAAGTTGTAAATGAAGAATTTCAGGAACGTGGTAATCCTAACCTGCAACGTGCACTGGCTGATAATTTTGATTTAAGGTACGAACTTTTTCCTGGCGCTTCCGAGCAACTATTGGTTGGTGCATTCTACAAAAGGATAAAAAATCCAATTGAATATACCTTTCAGGCCGATGCTGTTCGCGGTCAGGATATTTATTATAGTCCAGGAAACTTTGGTACAGCCAATAACTACGGAGCTGAGGTAGATTACATCAAATATTTTAGTAAAATAGGTGTAAAGGCCAATTATACCTACACCCATTCGCGCATTAACACCACCAAAACCACCAGGGTGATCAATAGCACTACCGGAGATACCGAGCCTGCCAATGTAAACCAGGAACGTCCACTTTACGGCCAGTCTGCACATATTGCCAACCTATCTGTATTGTTTAAAGACACCAAAAAAGGCTGGGATGCACAGGTTGCCGGTGCCTATACGGGACCACGCATCAACACCGTTTCACAATTCTTAAATAACGATTTGTGGCAGGAAGGATTTATACAGGTGGATGCCTCTGCAGAGAAACGTTTTAAAGGTGGCATCAGTGTTTTTGTTAAAGCCAATAACATTTTAAATACCCCAACAAAACTATTTATAAAAGGTACAAACCCGGCAAATAACGATATCAATGAAGATTTGGTTAAAAATGGAAACACCTTGATCAGAAGCGATTATTATGGCCAGAATTATCTTGTTGGCTTTAGGTATAAATTTAATTAATAGCATTTAAAGAAATAAAGACATGAAATCAAACCAGATTTTTAAATTATTAATCCTTGTTGTGCTGGCCTTAGCAGGATGTGAAAAAGCCAATATAGATGTTGATACCACTGCTGTTGATGGTTCGGCCATCGGTGAGGTTTCCGGGGTTTGGGCGAAAGGCAGTACGCAGGTAATTAAAGGCGATATTGTAATCCCGGAAGGGAAAACGTTAACGATTGAAGAAGGGGTGACGGTGCTGATGGATACGGTTGCGAAACCAGAAATTATTATAAAAGGTAATCTGTATGCGCTTGGAACTGCAGAAAATCCAATCAGGTTTACGGTAAATGAATTATATAAAACCGCATCAAAAAAATTCGGAAAGCTTTGGGGCGGCATTTTGGCCGGCCAAACATGTGAGGAACTGGTGCTTGATCATGTAATTCTCGAATATGCTGGCTCCACTACTTCAGATGCTTCAACATCGGTTAAGATGGGGCTTTATAAAGCAAGGGCCGGAGAAAACTTACCCGCGCTCTGGTTTGCCAATGCTAATGGTAAATTAGTGGTTCAAAATAGCATCTTCAGAAACCTCCAGGAAGATTGTACTTACATTGATGGTGGAAAGATTATTTTTGCCAATAATGTGTTTTATACCACTGGCGTAACAGGAGGAGAAGCCATGAACTTTAAATCGGGCTGTTTGGCAGATGTGGCCTATAACCTGGTTTATAGCACTAATACCAATGCCTTAAAATTATCTAACACTGGAGATAAAACACCACAAGCCTATATTATTGCCTATAACAATACCATGGTGAATACGGGCTGGAGAAGGCCAACGGCCAAAGGTGGATCAATCTGGCTGGAGAGTACAGTACGTGCCGATCTGTATAATAATCTTTTCGCCAATACCCGTTTTGGTGTGAAAAGAGATCCAAAAAAGCCTGAAGATAGCCGTTCTGCTTATAGCAATAACTGGTATTATGGTTTCGATCAGACCACTGTAAATCAGTTTCAGCCAACCGGCGATATTGTGGGTGGTAAAAACGATGTGATTAGCAATGTTGCCGGAGCTAATGATCCTAAATTTGTGAATTATCCTTTAAATACTGCGGTTACCAATGCAGATTTCAATACCGCATGGGATTTTCACCTGCAAGGCAACTCACCGGCTTTGGGTAAAGGCATTACTAACTTTACCCGCCATTACCAGGCCGGAATTACAATGAAAAATGGTATCACCTATAGCTCACCTTCACCATCAACATTTGTTGGTGCATACGGAACTAAGATATAAAATGAAGCATAATATATTAAAACTTGCCGCTTTAGCGGTTCTAAGCCTGACCATTTCTTGTAATGGAGGTGCGCAAAACGGAAATAGTACAGCCGTAAAACCTTTATATGTGTCTGATCCTGTCGATGTTGATACCGATGATCCTGCGATCTGGGTAAACCCGAAAGATCCTGCACAGTCGTTGGTGATCGGTACCGATAAAGATAGCGGCGGTGGCTTGTATGTTTTCAATCTGAAAGGTAAAATCATCAAATCAAAAACCATAAAAGGTTTAAAGCGACCTAACAACGTTGATATTGCCTATGGTTTACAGTTGGCTGGGAAAAAAACAGATATTGCGGTTACAACAGAACGTTACACGCATAAACTGCGGATATTTTCTCTTCCCGATATGAAAGCAATCGACAATGGCGGAATTCCGGTTTTTGTAGGTGAAACAGGAGCAGAGTACCGCGATTTGATGGGGATTTCGATGTATACCGATCCAAGCGGAAAAATTTATGCAATTGTTGGTCGTAAAACCGGACCTAAAAACGGAAGTTATCTTTGGCAATATTTGTTAACTGATGACGGAAAAGGCAATGTTAAAGCAGATTTGGTGCGGAAATTTGGTCTATATAGTGGTAAAAAAGAAATAGAAGCCATTGCCGTTGATAACGAACTGGGTTATGTTTATTACTGCGATGAGCAGGTAGGGATACGTAAATATTATGCAGACCCTGCTAAAGGAAATAAAGAATTGGCGCTATTTGGGCAGGGCGATTTTGCTGTCGATAATGAAGGAATAGCTATTTATAAAACTTCAGGAAATAAAGGATATATCCTGGTATCCGATCAGGGCGCCAGACAGTTAAAAGTGTACGATCGGGTAGCGAAAGCCAATACTGCTCAGCCCCACCCGCTTTTAACCACAGTTAAATATTCGGCTAATCAAACAGATGGTATTGATGTGGTTTCCGTTCCTTTGAATAACGATTTTAAACACGGCTTGCTGGTGGCGATGAGCGATGATAAAACCTTTCATTTTTATAGGTGGGAAGATATAGCAGGTAAAAAATTAACTAGTATAAAACCTTAAGGTTAAGAGACTATTTAAAAATTAAATAAAATTATTTCCTATGTCAGTCTGAGCATAGTCGAAGACCATTTCAACGCATTAGTAAAAGCGATCCATTAAACTCAACATGGCAGCAAAAGACTATGTAATATTTGTTGTAAAATTTAACAGGTGCTAACATTTATTTTCTGGAAAGCAATTGCAGGAGCATTTGGGTGGGTTCAGTCCCGCTTCCGCTTCTGCCAATTTGAAGGAAATCGGCATCCCGCTTTGATCGGGTTTAGGTGGCATGAATAGTACTGCTATTATGGGTGAAATAAACCCGACCGACAGCGTTATCCCCGATTCCTTCTATCGGGATAAAGCAAAGGGCGGGACCAGGGCGGCCGAAGCACCACTATCCCTGCTTTTCAAAAAAAGGAATAGATTAAGACTTCCATCTTCCTGTCCAATTTCATTTAATTCGTCATCTCCACTACGCGTTGCTCCGGTCGAGATGACGCCGATTTTTAGAATATGTCATCGATAGTGGCGTCGAGGAGTATAGAAATCTATATCGAAAGATTTCTCCATTTCGCTACCGGTGAAACCTGTGAAACAAGCTGCATACCATAAGTAAATAAAAACAAATCCTTAAATCGGTTTGCTTCAATCGAAATGACGGTTCAACTGATCTATACTGCAATATTATTCGACATTTTATACTCAGATGGGCTAACGCCCGTCTGTTTTTTAAAATATTTGCCGAAAAATGAAGAATTGCTAAAACACAACTCTATCGCAACTTCCGAGATATTCATTACATGTCCGGTTAGCAGTAATTTGGCTTCCCTGATTACCATTTCATCAATAATTTCTCCAGCCGTCCTGT
The DNA here is from genome assembly GCF_014947265.1 of Pedobacter sp. MR2016-19. Taxonomy (NCBI): domain Bacteria; kingdom Pseudomonadati; phylum Bacteroidota; class Sphingobacteriia; order Sphingobacteriales; family Sphingobacteriaceae; genus Pedobacter; species Pedobacter sp. MR2016-19. The sequence continues at coordinate 123,591 of NZ_JADCNK010000007.1, read as the reverse complement.
CTGTAACCTGTTTCACCACCTGCGATAAATGCCTCGGCGTAATGCGCAAACAGTTAGCATAATAAATTACACGCTTTTCCTTTTTAAAGTTTTCCGAGACCAGCGATAAAAACCGGTTGGTTAATTCCGTGCGACTGTTATGTACTAATGGTTTAGAATCTTTCTGTTTGTTTTTAAGGAGGAAAATATCATAAAGAAGTTCCAAAAAGCTGTTGTGCACAATATTTTTGATCTGTGGAGTATCTTTTGAAACATTAAGTTTCTTGTGGAGCGCCAGCATATCGTAATAAATAAAGGTGTATTCCTCTTTCGATAATGAAAATTTATGTGATTGAACATCTTTCGACATCCGGTATGTTTCGCCATTGTTAAAAAATATACCCTTATTTTTAAGGTAGCTCTTATTAAAATGGATACTGATAAACGAAACACTGCTATTATCTGCAATTTCATAAACAGAATGTGGCAAAACCAGTAAAATATCCCTGTGGTTGAGCACATAATCTTCAAAATTGATCTTAATATTGAGCTTGCCTTTAGTAATAAGGATTAGGGCATAACTCGATACACGGAAAGGCTCCGAACTGCAATAATTTGGATCGCTGCTGTGGTGTATTTTTGCCATCAGGCCATCATTTAATGAAAGCGCTTCCTCGTGATTTTTTTCTGAAAAAGTTTTATTGAGTAACTCTTGTTGCATAAAATCGTTCAGTATTTTTTAATAATTTCTTAACAGATACGATCATCTTTTATACACCAATTTCAGCCATCTTTTTTCGGATGGATTTCGCCCTTTATCTGTCGGATTTTGTACCCGCAAATGTAATGTTCAAGATCATTTTTGCAAGCATAATTTTTTAAAATGACTAATTTATGATTGATTTTTATGTTTTTGATTAATAGATTGTTAGTTTGTATTTTGTTAAAAAACAGTTATTTATGTGATTTATAGTACGTTTTAAGTTGTTTTTAACTTTTTTACTATTTTATAATAAAAGTCAGAATGTCAATTGGTCAATTCATCTGAATGTCACATTTCATCGATCCGACTTTTTGACCAATATATCCCACATTTGAACCTTTTTTTGGCCTCAATTCCGCGTTAAAATTGTGTTATCAAATCGTTTGGTTAATGCGGTCTTAATCTACCTGGTTGATTTCAATCTCTACAAGTAGCATTCAAGTTGCGGGCTAAACTTTCAGAACAGGGTTTTAAAAACTGAAGAATATAAGTGTTCAGCATGCGTAAAAAATTACAAGATAGAATTGCCTCTTTTAAGGATGCGGCGGTGATAAAAGAAAAGGGATTATATCCTTATTTCAGGTCAATAGAATCAGGCCAGGATACCGAGGTGGTGATCAATGGGAAAAAGGTGCTCATGTTTGGTTCTAATTCCTATTTAGGGTTAACCAATCATCCTAAAATAAAAGAAGCTGCAAAAGCCGCCATTGAAAAATATGGAACTGGTTGTGCGGGTTCGCGATTTTTAAATGGTTCGCTCGATATCCACCTCGAATTGGAAAACCGTTTGGCCGAGTATGTAGGCAAAGAAGCTGCGGTGCTTTTTAGCACTGGTTTTCAGGTGAATTTAGGGGTAATATCCTGTTTATTAGATCGTAATGATTACCTCTTGCTTGATGAGTACGATCATGCTTCGATTATTGATGGCAGTCGCCTGGCCTTTGCCCGTACCATTAAGTACGCGCATAATGATATGCAGGATCTTCGCCGCAAATTGAGCCGTTTACCTGAAGATGCCGCCAAACTGATTGTTTCTGATGGTATTTTCAGTATGGAAGGCGATTTAGTTAATCTTCCAGAAATGGTAGAAATTGCCAATGAATTTGGTGCCAACATCATGATGGATGATGCGCATAGCCTTGGGGTAATTGGCTTTAATGGATCGGGAACGGCATCACATTTCAACCTTACAGAGGATGTAGACCTGATTATGGGCACTTTTAGCAAATCGCTGGCCTCTCTTGGTGGTTTTATTGCGGGGAGTACCGAGACTATCGAATATATCAAACACCGTGCACGCTCATTGATGTTCAGTGCAAGTATGCCGCCATCAGCCGTGGCAAGTGTGATTGCTGCATTGGATATCATCGAATCAGAACCTGAAAGGATTGATAAACTTTGGGCCAATACAGAATATGCGAAGAAACTTTTGCTCAATGCAGGTTTCGATATTGGGCAGAGCAACAGTCCTATTATACCCATTTACATCCGCGATAACACCAAAACTTTTATGATCACTAATATCCTTCAGCAAAATGGGGTTTTCGTTAATCCGGTTGTTTCACCAGCAGTACCTTCTGATTCGTCTTTGATCAGGTTTTCTTTGATGGCGACACATAGCTTCGAACAGATTGAATCGGCGATTGAGCAACTAAATGCTGCTTTTAAGGCCGTTAACGTAGAATTAGTAGGAAGCCAATCATGAGAGAACTGATCAAGGTTTCTGGTAAAAAAGCATTGGCGGCATTTGTAGATTTCCCGCATGAACTGTATGCGGGTGATGTAAACTATGTTCCCGAACTTTTTATTGCGCAGCGCGATCTGCTTACCCCTGGCAAACATCCTTTTTACGAACATTCCAAAATTCAGCTTTTTTTGCTTTATGATGAAGGCAGGGTAATTGGACGTATTGCAGCAATCAACAATACCAACCATAATAAAGTCTACGAATCTAAAGACGGTTTTTTTGGCTTTTTCGATTGTATCAATGATGCATCGGCAGCTAAACAACTTTTTGAAGCAGCGCAGGAATGGTTAAAGGAAAATGGGTTAACCAAAGTTTTAGGCCCGGTTAATTTCTCCACCAACGAAGTGTGTGGATTGCTGATTGAAGGTTTTGACGGTCCGCCTGTAGCTATGATGCCTTATAACGCCCAATATTATTTGCCGCTTTTGGAGCAAATGGGTTTTCAAAAAAATGTTGATTTAAGGGCTTACCGGTATACTGCTGGCACTTACAGCGACCGATCGGTAAAGCTGATGGATAGGATAGAGGACCGTTTGAAACGGAACGATATCATTCTCCGTAAAATTAACATGAAAAAATTCAAGGAAGAATGTAATGCGGTAAGAGACGTATACAACAAAGCATGGGACAAAAACCTTGGTTTTGTACCGATGACGGACAAAGAATTCGATTATACTGCGAACGACTTAAAAATGATCCTCGATCCTGAATTTTGCATCCTGGCCGAACAACATGGTAAAATTGTGGGTTTTGCACTGGCCATTCCCGATATCAACCAGATTTTGATCAAAATTAAACGTGGAAGGCTGTTTCCTACAGGTTTGATCAAACTTTTAGCTAATAAAAAGAAAATAGATGGTATCCGCATTTTACTGCTTGGTGTAGTTGATGGTTACCGCAAAATGGGCATCGAAGCCTGTTTATATGGCCGGATTATCAAACATTTCGAAGCTAAAAAAATGAAATATGCGGAGGCGAGCTGGACTTTGGACCATAACGACCTGATCAATAAACCGATTGAAGACATCGGCGGAAAACTGTACCGCAAATACAGGATTTTAGAGAAAGCGATATGAAAAAGCGGGTGTTGATTACCGGGGCGACAGGATTTGTAGGGTACCACCTGATTAAATCTGCTTTAGCCAATGGATTGGAAGTATATGCAAATGTACGTCAAAAGGCTGCTGCAGTTCACCTTAAAGATTTTGAGATCAATTATGTGGACCTGGATTTCGAATCGATCTACTTACTAAAAGAAAATATCGAAGAGAAAAAATACGATTATATCGTACATGCCGCTGCAGTAACCAAGGCAAAGAATTTAGGAGATTACAATAAGATCAACGCAATATATACCAGGAATTTAGCTGTAGCTGCTTCGAAATCAACACATGCGATAGAGAAATTTATATTTATCAGTAGTCTGGCGGCTTTGGGTCCTTTAAAGCAGAAAAACGATAAACTGACGGAAAAAAGTGCATCTAATCCGGTAACCCAGTATGGCATCAGTAAGGCGCTGGCTGAGACTTATCTGGCGCAAATTTCCAATCTGCCTCTGATCATTTTCAGGCCTACAGCGGTTTATGGCCCACGGGAGAAAGACATTTTCATACTGATCAAAACCATTAAAGCTGGGCTGGAGCTTTACATCGGCAAGCAGGAACAGGAACTCAGTTTTGTATATGCTACTGATCTGGCCGATATCATCATTAAAGCGCTTGCTTCTGCAGTGGCGGGCAAGGCTTACAATATATCAGATGGGGCAGTGTACAACCGCTCATCGCTCGCTCATTATGTAAGTAAGGCTTTAGGCAAAAAAACAGTAAAGGTAAATGTGCCTGTACCGTTGATTAAAAGTTTGGCCTGGTCGATGGAACATGTGTATGGCGTATTTAATAAAATACCTGCCTTAAATGTAGATAAAATAAAAGAGCTCACTGCCCTTAACTGGGGCTGCGACATTAAAAATATTCAGAACGATTTTGGTTTTGTTCCCCGGTTCGGATTGGAACAGGGACTAAACGAAACTATCAACTGGTACCGTAAAAACAATTGGTTATAAGATTTTAAATAAAAAATAGAATGAAACAACAAGTAAAAGCAGCTGAAGGTAAGCTGGGAATATTAATGCCAGGACTTGGCGCTGTAGCTACAACTATGATCGCCGGAGTTGCTGCAATTAAAAAAGGCATCTCAAAACCGATTGGTTCGTTAACGCAGATGGGTACTATCCGTTTGGGTAAAAGAACAGAAAAAAAAGAGCCAAAAATTAAAGATTTTGTGCCTTTAGCCAATCTGGAAGATTTAGTTTTCGGTGGCTGGGATGTGTACGAAGATAATGTTTACGAAGCTGCGTTAAACGCCCGTGTACTGGATGCCAACCTTTTGCGCGATGTGCGTGAAGAGTTACAGGCCATTAAACCAATGCGTGCTGCTTTCGACAGAAACTACGTAAAAAACCTGGATGGTAAATATGTAAAAGATATCGATAACCGTTACGAACTGGCTTTAGCGGTAATGGAAGATATTAAAAACTTCAAGGCCGAAAACAACTGCGACCGTATTGTATTGGTTTGGTGTGGTTCTACCGAAATTTATTTTGAAGCATCAGAAGTACACGAATCGCTTGCTGCATTTGAGCAAGGTTTAAAAGACAACGATTTGCGTATTGCGCCAAGTATGATTTACGCCTATGCTGCACTAAAACTGGGCATTCCTTTCGCTAATGGTGCACCAAACTTAACAGTTGATATCCCTGCATTGATCGAACTGGCTAAAGAAACCGATACCCCAATTGCTGGTAAAGATTTCAAAACCGGTCAAACTTTGATGAAAACTATTTTGGCGCCAGGTTTAGCTGCACGTTCGTTAGGTGTAAATGGCTGGTTCTCAGATAATATTTTAGGCAACCGTGATGGTTTGGTGTTAGACGATCCTGATAACTTTAAAACCAAAGAAGTATCTAAACTGGGTGTGTTGGAAGATATTTTCAAACCAGAAGTTAACCCGGATTTATATGGCGATATGTACCACAAAATCAGGATCAACTATTATCCGCCTCACGGTGATAATAAAGAAAGCTGGGATAACATCGATATTTTCGGTTGGTTGGGTTACAAAATGCAGATCAAAATCAATTTCCTTTGCCGCGACTCAATTTTAGCTGCACCAATTGTGCTGGATCTTGCTTTGTTTATCGATCTGGCTAAACGCTCAAATATGTCGGGCATTCAGGAATGGTTATCATTCTACTTGAAATCGCCACAAACGATTCCAGGTGTACCTGCAGAGAACGACATTTTCAAACAGTTAATGAAACTTCAGAATACCTTACGTTACATCATGGGCGAAGAGTTGATTACCCATTTAGGTCAGGATTACGAAGAAGAACTGATAGAAACCGTATAGTGTTTATCCACAAATTTCTTTCAACGGCCCTGGGCATTGGCTACATCGGCAAAGGCGCCGGTACATACGCTGCTATAGCAACCTGTATCTGCTGGCACCTTTGCCAGAGCCCTTATACCAACCCATATTTATGGCCAATACTTTCTACCATGTTCATCGTAATGATCGGGATAATGAGTGCCGACCGGGTAGAAGAGATTTGGGGCAAAGACCATAACAGGGTAGTGATTGATGAAGTGGCGGGCATGTGCATTACCCTGTTATTTGTGCCTTTAAAATGGCAATATACCCTTATTGGGCTTGTTCTTTTTAGGTTTTTTGATATTCTGAAACCCTTTTATATCCGCAAAATGGAAGAACTGCCAGGCGGTTGGGGCGTAATGGCCGATGATATACTGGCCGGGATTTACGCAAATATAATCCTCCAACTGGTAGTGGTTTTCGATTTTTTTTAGACATGCTTACCTACCTAAAAGCACAGGCATCATCCTTAATGGCTTCTGCAACCGATTTTGGTATCACCATCATTGCAGTAAACTTTTTCGGATTGTGGTACCTGGCAGCAAGCATCATCGGCACCGTTTCGGGCGGTGTGGTTAATTTTTATGTTAACCGCAAATGGGTTTTTCAAAGCCGGTCGAAGGAGGTGAAGTGGCAGGTGTTCAGGTATATTTTGGTATGGGCCGGCAATCTGGCCATCGTTACCACCGGGGTATTTATTTTTACCCATTTTTTTAATCTCAATTACGTACTCGCTAAAGTGCTAAGCTCGGTTTTAACCGGCATCAGCTACAATTATATCATGCAAAGGCAGTTTATTTTTACAAGTTAAATGAAAGCGATTTATTCATTTTTTTTATTCCTGATCCCAAGTTTTATTTTGCAGGTAAATGTTTTTGCCCAAAGAACTGTGGTTTCTGGAACCGTGCGCGATGCTGTAACCAAAGAAACGCTGCCTAATGTTTCCGTTTTCTTTAAAGATACCCAAATTGGTACACAGACGGATGTAAATGGAAAATATACACTCATTTCGCCTAATCCACAAAGTGAAATCAGTTTCAACTACGTGGGCTACCGAACCGTTTTTAAAAATATTGTGCCTTCTGCTACGCAGGAATTTGACGTGGCCTTAGTACCCGATGCAAGGGCGCTGGATGAAGTGGTGATTGTGGGCGGTAAAAAGGTGAAGTACCGCAATAAAGATAATCCGGCTGTAGAATTGATCCGCCAGGTAATTGCCCATAAAGAAGAAAATCGCATTAAGAGTTATAATACTGCTTCTTTCAGGGAGTATGAGAAGATGTTGTTTTCGTTAAGCAATGTTTCGGATAAGTTTAAGAGCAAAAGAATGTTCAGAAATTATCAGTTTCTGTTTCAGGAACAGGATTCTACCTTAATTGGCGGAAAAAACCTGTTGCCGGTATATATTCAGGAGAAACTGGCCGATCATTACCTCAGTAAAGATCCTGAAAAGAATAAAACTATTGTTATTGCAGAAAAGCAGGTAAACTTCGATAGCAGGTACATCGATAATAAAGGAATGAAAACTTATTTCGATAGGATGTATCAGGATATTGATATTTATAAAAACAACATTTCGGTGATCAGTAACGAGTTTTTAAGCCCGATTGCAGATGGTGCACCTGCTTTTTATAAGTTTTTTATCACCGATACGCTAAAAAATCAAAAACCACAGGTTATTGAGCTGTCCTTTACTCCCCGAAATACAAATGATATGTTATTCGAGGGGAAAATTTATGTAACCAACGATAGTCATTATGCTGTTACCGGCGCTTCATTTGGCGTAAACAAAAACATTAACCTCAACTTTGTCCGTGCACTCAAAGTCGATCTTGATTTTGAAGCCAACGATAAAGGCAAATACAGCTTAAGCAAAAGCAATCTATTGGCTGATTTCGGTATCGGCAAAACCAAAGGAATAGGCTTTACCGGCGAACGTACGGTTACTTTCAAAAATTATCAGTTCGATACGGCGCTGCCTGATACTATTTTTCAAGGAAAAAGCACTGTTGTGCTGGCTGATGCGGCAAAAAAAGACGACAAATTTTGGGAGAAAAACAGACTGGATACCATTTCAAAAAATCAGTTGAAGATTTATGGCAATATTGATACACTGCAAAATCTGCCATCTTTTAAACGCACGATGAAAATCGTAACCCTTTTATTTGCAGGTTATCAAAACTTAGGGCCATATGAAATTGGTCCGGTAAATACGTTTTATAGCTTTAACAATGTAGAAGGTTTAAGACTGCGGTTTGGAGGCCGAACAACACCTGAACTCAGCAAACGTTATTATTTCGAAAATTACCTGGCCTATGGTATTAAAGATGAGAAATGGAAGTTTTTTCTTTCGGGAACTTATTCACTGAATAATAAATCGATCTACGAGTTTCCTCAAAACTATATTAGGGCCAGTTTTCAGCGTGATACCAAAATCCCCGGACAAGAGCTCCAGTTTGTGCAGGAAGATAATTTTTTACTTTCCTTTAAAAGGGGGGTAAATGATATGTTGCTCTATAACGATTTTTATCGCCTGGATTATGTTAAAGAGTTCGAAAACCACTTTTCTTATAACCTGGGTTTTAAAAAATGGAGTCAGACACCAGCCGGCGGATTGAATTATTTAAATTCAAATAATCAATTGGTAAACAGGTTAACCACCAGTGAGGTTTCGCTACAGTTAAGATACGCCCCGAATGAGAAATTTTACCAGGGAAAAATATACCGTGTGCCGATTGCTGACCGCTATCCGGTATTTAATTTACGTTATACCGCTGGTTTAAAAGGTGTTTTGGGTGGCGAATACAATTATCATAACCTATTGGGAAGCATTGATAAACGTTTTTATTTATCACAGCTGGGCTATAGTGATGTAACGGTAGAGGGCAGTTATATTGCCGGAAAAGTTCCTTTCCCTTTATTGGATATACACCGGGCCAACCAAACTTATGCTTATCAGCTTAACTCATACAACCTGATGAACTTTCTTGAGTTTGTGAGTGATCATTACGTTAGCATCAATATCGACCATAATTTTAACGGTTTCTTTTTTAACAAAGTGCCTTTGCTTAAACGCTTGAAATTAAGAGAAGTGGTATCGTTTAAAGCTTTATATGGTGGTTTGAGGAACGAGAACAATCCAAATTTTCAATCTGGTTTATATCAGCTTCCTGTTTACGAAAATGGTGCACAGCGGACTTATGCATTGGGCGATGATCCTTATATGGAAGGAAGTATTGGGGTAGGTAATATCTTCAAACTGTTAAGGGTCGATCTGGTAAAACGCTTCAATTACCTCAACCATCCGGAAGTTTCGGAATGGGGAATAAGGGCAAGGGTAAAATTTGATTTTTAAGAAAAAAGCTATGGAAAAGAAATTAAGGGACAGCCTGCAACAGGGCATTTATAAAGTGATCAATCCTTTTGTTCGGGGCTTGATTAAAATTGGCTTAACCCCAAATGCCGTCACCACTATCGGTTTGATCCTGAATGTCGGTGTGGCCGTTATTTTTGTACTCGGTGCCGAAAAATCAAACCGCGGCGATATGTCATACATTGGTTGGGGGGGTGCATTGGTACTTTTTGCAGGTTTATTCGATATGCTTGATGGTCAGGTAGCGCGGTTAGGAAACATGAGTTCGAAATTTGGTGCTTTGTACGATTCGGTACTCGATCGCTATAGCGAAATGATTATGTTTTTAGGGATTTGTTATTACCTGGTGGCACATCATTATTTTTTAAGCTCCTTGTTTGCATTTATCGCATTAATCGGCTCGATGATGGTGAGTTATACCCGCGCGAGAGCTGAAGGTTTGGGGGTAGAATGTAAGGGAGGTTTAATGCAAAGGCCGGAGCGCGTGGTCACCATCGGTGTTTTTGCCATTGCCTGTGGCATCGCCGGGCACTTTATTGGTGGCGATTATAAAATTTATGTGCCGGGCATATCCTTCCATGTTTTTGAAACGATGTCGATTTTTACCATGCCAATTACCATAATGGCTTTATTGACCAATATCACTGCTGTAAAACGACTGCAGGAAGCCAAAAAAGGTCTCGAGGCGCAAGAGTTTAACGAAAGAAAAGGAAATAACAGGGCAGCATTAATTGCGGGACTGGTTTTGATGACGAGTTTAAGTGGTCTGCTTTCTTTTAATGCAAATGCACAGAGAAGCGACCCTTCGCCAATTACTTTTCCAACGCCTAAAGACATCAGTAACCAGCTTTTTTATCTACAGCGCGATCCGAATACCAATACCATAATCTGCCAGTTAAATATAGACAAACATGGAGTAGTGAATAAAGATCAACCTGTAAATGTATTCTGGATGCGTTATGGGGATAATGGCGAGAAGAAAGAATTGAGTTATATCCAACGGAAATTTGCATATGGAATTATCAGCAAAAATCTGGGTAACGGACAGTTCGAACTGCGGTTTACCTCGCACAAAAAATTGCCAATGTATCTGAATAAATCGGGTGCAGACAAAAAATACCATGTTTTTGCGACAATTAACAATAAAAAAATGCAGTTAGAAAGGATATTCCTTCGGATTGAAGGCGGTACCTTCTGGTTTCCGAATGTAAAATATGTAGAGATAAAAGGTTTTGATGCTTCAGAGCCTTCAAAAGTATTAGTTGAAAGGATTAAGGTATAGCGTTGGGCGTTTTGCGGGTGGCGTTGATTGTCATTCTGAGTGCAACGAAGAATCTTTTGTTAAGGCTCATTAGAAAGACGCTACGTATAAAACTAAGGTGAATTCAGGTGACTAAGGTGGTCATAAAAATGAGCTGTTTAACTTGACCACCTGAGCCACCTAAGAACATATAAGGTGTTGAATAAGGCTTTTCGTACGTCGAAAATGTTAGTTTGAACGGCCTTATTTGTTATGCTAAGTGCAAGGAAGAATCTTTAAAGTTAATTTATGGGTTCTGTGTTTTATAGGTTAGAGATTTTTCACTACGTTCAGAATGACAAGTGGTTTGAGGAAAAGATCCTGAAACAAGTTCAGGATGACGATTGCATATAAACGGAGTCAAAGACCAGTTTAAAAAATTTTACCAAATGAAAAAGAATTTTGTTTCAAATTCGAAATCATCCATCAGGATGTTCAAAAACGACTTTTTAGAAAGCCTTTCAAAAGTACAATTTTACGTGCCTTTGGTGGTATATATACCCGTTATCGGTTTTCTTTTTTGGAAAGCATTGGCAGAAATACAGATGCCGGTTTTAACCTTTGCTGGCTGCTTTTTGTTGGGCTTAGCCTTCTGGACCATCACTGAATACATCCTGCACCGTTATGTTTTTCATTTTGAACCAGATGTAGAATGGGGCAAGAAAATTCATTTTATTTTTCATGGAGTACATCACGATTACCCCAATGATGCCAAAAGATTGGTCATGCCGCCTTCAGCCAGTATCCCGATGGCATTGGGTTTTTACTTTCTTTTCGATTGGTTGTTACCAGATACAATAGTTTATCCGTTTTTCTCAGGTTTTATGATCGGTTATCTCTTTTACGATATGGTGCATTACGCACTTCACCATGCCAATTTTAAAAGCGGTTTCTGGAAAGAGCTAAAGCAACACCACATGCTTCACCATTATTCCGATTCGACCAAAGGTTATGGGGTAAGCTGGACTTTTTGGGACCATATTTTTAGGTCTAATTTTGATAAAAAATAATATGCAGCAAGAAGTTTCGATTAAAAACAGTTTTTATAATCTTCGGAATATTTATCTGACAGTTGCTGTATCTGTTGGATATCTGTTGTTATCAGTACTACTGGTCGGCTTTAAAACCGATCAGCTGGTGCTGATTTTTATTTTTAACAGCCTGTTTTATATTTCTGCAGGAACAAGGCGTTTCATTCTCGGTTTTTCGATCTTCATTGTTTATTGGATCCTTTTCGATTACATGAAGGCCTTTCCGAATTACCTGTTCAATACCGTCCATATTAAAGATTTATACGATCTGGAGAAAAGTGTTTTTGGTATTAACCATAGCGGTTTAAAACTTACACCAAACGAATACTGGAAACTGAACAGTACCTCGTTTTTAGATGTACTTACCGGGCTATTCTACCTCATGTGGGTGCCGGTTCCACTGGCTTTTGCTACTTACCTGTTCTTTAAAAATAAAGAACAGTTTGTTCGGTTTTCGCTCACTTTTGTTTGGGTAAATTTGTTAGGTTTTGTGGTTTATTATGCTTTTCCGGCTGCACCGCCCTGGTATGTGCAGGAACATGGCTTTGAGTTTATAGCTAAAACAGCTGGCAATACTGCCGGATTATCGCGTTTCGATCATTATTTTAACATTACCCTTTTTCATGGGATATATAGCAAAGGTTCTAATGTATTTGCGGCCATGCCATCGTTGCACTCATCTTATCCCGTTATTGTTGTTTATTATGGCTTAAAGAACCGTTTGGGGAAAATCAATATTTTCTTTTTTACGGTAATGCTTGGCATCTGGTTTTCGGCCGTTTATACCAGTCATCATTATACGCTTGATGTGTTGGCTGGATTAAGCTGTGCCATAGTGGGTATTATTTCTTTCAATTATTTAATACGGAAGACAGCTTTGAAGCTCTTTGAGAAAAACCTGATCAATGCTATTAGTGATTAGACAAGCAGCATTGATCGGTTAAATAATACTTCAGCGTATGATGTTATGCTGAAAGGTTAAATGCTGTTTGTCTGTTGCTCATTGTTAAAGCCAGGTAATTGCTTTTTGCTTTCGCAAGCAGGTAAAATTCTACAGTAGCGATAAGGATAAGTGTATAACCAAAAAGTTCAAGAGATTCTTCTGACACATTCTTCACATCACGGATATATTGATTTTCCATAACGGCCATCCAAAACACTTTTCTACCATACAAACGCGCGAAAATATAAGTAGTTAAAATTCCTGATAGCAGTATCCCAAAGGAAAATTTATTTACGAAACCGTTTAGGTTAGCAAAAAAGAGTCTTTTATTTCTGTATACAATAATAGTTGCAAGAAAAAGTAGACCAAAAGCACCGGTTTGCCACGCTCCATCATAAACATGCTCATCAAGAAAAGCGTCCTGCTCTCTGATAAGAGACGCCATAGTAAAGCTAAATAAAGCAAAAGCAAGTGGGAATGATGATTTATGTTTGAATGAAATATAAAGGTAAGTAAGGGCACTTAGCAGTAGTAGCAAGCTCTGCACATATTCTACAACTGATTCTTCATTAAATTTATTACTTCCTGCTTCGTGCTGCACATTCCACTTTAAAAATTCAGACAATAAAACCATTATTGAACCATAAATAAGAAATCGGATAATAGCAGTTTTTAAACCGCTGGGGCTTGATGAGATTGTGGGACTGACCATTTTTTATTGAATTTGGATTTGTCATCAGCTAGAAAAATCAATAAACGTGATTCTGCCGATATTAGACTACAAATTTCGCTCAAGAACCATTGCTAAAAAAGGTCTGTACATCCTAAAAATTGGTTGAAAAGTACGATATCCCGAAGTTTAAAAATATGCTTTTTGTTTGTGTTATTCAATTAAGATAAGTGCAATAAGTAATTAAAAAAGCCCAATATCCGATCCTAAACGATCAGCTATTGGGCTTGCAAAAGTTATTAGAATAAATCTAGTTATTTAATGCTTATCCATTTGTCGAGCATGTTATCTGGTGCTTCAACTACGAGTTTATAGAAAGAGGATGGGTAGTTTTTAAGGTCTGCCAAATAATGTTGCTGATTAACGTCAACCTCGCCCAATAAATGATAGTCATCTTTTCCTCCTGTTTTAAACGAGTTGGTGGTTGCCAGCCAAATTTTTACTTTTCCCCTCTTTTCCAGTGCTTTCCAGCTAATGTCTAAATGGTTTTGAACATAATTTGCTTTTAAAGCTGTAATAGATACAGGGCCAATAAACGGTGTTCCATCTATCTCCTGTTCTACGTTCCGGGGAAATTTTAAATTCAGGTGACGTGCAACTGAGGGCATGATATCGACAATGCCAAGATCGAAATAATGGGCATAAGTATTCAGGTTTTTATAATTGCTCACCATCCAGGTAGAACGTTGACGCTCAGATTGCCCGCCGTGTGCGCGACCGGTTTGCTCATCTCTTCCGTGGTCGGTCGTGATCACCATTAACCAGTCTTCGTTAAATTTAGCCTGCCTGTAGCTTATCGCATCGAAGATTTTACCCATTTGTTTGTCGAGCATGCCGACAGCCTTATAAAACTGAGGGCTGTCTCCAAACTGGTGTCCCATATCATCCGTGTATTCCAGGTAAACCCAGGAAAGATCGGGCGCTTTAGTCTGAATCGTTTCGGCGGCCTGCTTAACCACTTCCTCATCAATCAGATGCATATAATCGGCCTTTTTATCGTGCTTAAAGCGCAGCGTATCCAGCTCAAAGCCATCCGCAACATAATCCGGTTTAAAATTACCTGTTTCACTTAGTCCATCGCCCAATAGTTTTGTCCTGTTATCTGTCCAGCTCGAGAATATGCCGGTTTTCTTTGCAGGATATTGACTCTTAAAAAGCCTAAAAATATGCTGGTAATTGTAATTAGGTGCTTTGATTGCATTATCAGGCACATTGTGTTTGTTAACCCAGGTACCTGTTAACAAACTATTGTAGCCAACGGCAGATATAGTCGGTGTTTCATTGTAAGTGCCCTTATCGCCACCCACATGCATGCGGGAATACGATCCGGCTTGAATAATCCGTTTAAAATTTGGCAGCTCTAAGCGTTCAAGCACATCAGCCGGAATGCCGTCGGCGATAACATACACCACTTTTTTAGTTTTTATTTTCTGCGCCCAGCCATTTACTGAAACCAAAATCAGGAAGAGGAAAAGAATTTTTTTAATCATTTTATGTTTTGTAGAAATTAGAGATTGCGGTTAAATAAACAGCACCGACAAAATTGGCGGTGCTGTTATGGTCTGTTTTACGGTTTCAATAACCACATTACCCCGTTAATGTCGTCACCTTCGGGATACTGTCTTGCTATTGCCCCCGTAACATTCTGCTGATTCAATCGTAATTCAGATTCCGGATACATCCAACGTTTTGGAATGCGTTTGTTGTTTAACACCCCGGCCCCTGTAGTATCAAAAACCGGAAAACCAGTTCTTCTCTGCTCAAAAAATGGCTGCCAGCCGCTGTTCATGAAAGATGCGATGTATTTTTGGGTAATAATGTTCGCCAGAGGATTTGCATTAGCATTTAACTGCACTGTTGCCTGCGCCAGATAGGCATTGATAGTGGTCTCATCGATAGTATAAAACTGCATAGATGCCCTGATACCTTTTTGATAGTAATCATTTGCGCTTCCTGAAATCCACCCCCTTACAACGCCTTCCGCAAGAATAAACTGTTGCTCAGCATAACCCAATGCGATACTTGCCTCATTTGCCGGGCTATTGTAATAACGCGGGTTGATTTTAGAAACTTCTCCCGAAAGCGTACGAGCCGTATTCTCATCTTTTGGTGCGCTACCATTTCCCCCGCCGTAAGCCTTAAAATCTGTTGCGGCAAGCGATGCAAATTTTGGTGCTTTATCGGCAAAGCGGAATAAACGGGAATCCTGAAGCGATTTTAACAAATTGATAAAAGTTTCATCCATATAATATGCGGTTTGCATACTATTGCTATTGAAATATGGATAGCGGTTTCCCTGAAGGTCGTAAAATTTAAGCTGGGCATTGTCCGAGTTTCCGGTAAACAGTGGGTAATCCGTTGGATTGTTCACAATTTCGGCAAAACGTTTCTTGATTTCAAATTTGGAGTCGTTTTCCTTAACCGATAAACTTATTAATACCCTTAAGGAAAGTGAGTTGATTGCGCGTTTCCACTGTTGTATATTCCCACCGAACACAATGTCTCCCTGTAAATTTGCGGTATTTCCGTCAATCATTCCGTTGGCAGATTTAAGCTCATTTAAAATATTTAAGTAAATGTCTTCCTGCTTGTCATATTTTGGCGCAACAATACCTTGTTCGGCTTTTAAAGCCTCACTGTAAGGAATATCGCCGAAAGTCTGGGTTAATTGTAAAAAATTCCAGGCCTTAAAAAATTTCACAAGTGGCAAATACTGAGGTTTGTTTGTGTTTATGGCAGCTTGTTCCATCTTCACGACCTGGCGCAGGGTATCATAAGTAGCATAGCTGCCCCGGTTCCAGCCATAGTATTGGTTTAAGGTAATTTCATCTGTATTTATCATTTGACGGGAAGCAAGCGCTACATCAAGATTAGTTGACTGGAAGGCTTTTTGCTCAATGGCATTCAATAATAGATCGGGTGTTGCAGCAGTAGTTTTGTTAGGGTCTACCTGGAACTCGCTAAATTTTTTGCAGCCCATTTGTGCAATTGCTGCAAATAATACAATATATAATGTCTTTTTCATATACATTCAGATTAGAATTTAAGGTTAACGTTAAAACCAAATGAACGGGTCGAAGGCGTTTGGAGGTTATCCTTTGCGGGATCAGGATCAATATTTGGCATTTTTGAGAACAATAAAAGATTACGGCCAACTACTGAAAAATCTAAACCTTTAACAAAAGATTTACCCAACAGCCTGGCTGGTACCTGCCATCCTAATGTTACTTCTCTTAATTTCAGGAAGGTTTGCGAAAAATAGTTGTAGTTATTGTAGGCAGCATTACTGGTCTCGATCATATAATCTATGTAGTTTACCGCTTTGGCATTTGGGGCGAAAACACGGGTATCGCTTGTAATATTACCTTTGGCATCATAGGTAGCTGTTCCGCTGGTAACCACAACACCATCACCAACAAATGTCGCTTTCCCTGCATTGGCATCAATGCGGTATTGGTTAACTGTACCCGGATGTGTACCACCCCACCACATTTTCTGGTTGGTTGTCGAGTACATCAATCCGCCAAGTCTTCCATCAACCAGAAACTTTAACGTGAAACTCTTATAATTAAAAGTATTTTCGATACCGTAAGTCCAGTCTGGAGCTTCATTTCCAATAAACCTTGAAAAATTATCATTTAATGGAAAACCGTTGCTTCCGTAAATAATCTGTCCCTGGTTGTTGGTCTGATAAACCGAACCATAGATTCTGTCTGTCCTATCACCCACGCGCAGATTGCCCAGGGTTTCGGCACCCCCATAAATTTCTTTTAAATACCTGCGGTACTTGCTCAGATTTACGGCCATATCCCATTGAAAATCGTTGCTTTTTAACAAGGTTCCATTAACCACAAACTCCATTCCCTTACGCTGATAAACGTTCCCGTTAACCAACTGGCTACCATAACCGCTTGTTATTGAAATATCCGGAGAAGCGATATTGTTAAAGTCGCTTGTCTGGTAATAAGTGGCTTCAACACTTAACCTGTTCTTAAAAAACTTGGTATCCAAACCTACCTCCCAACTGTCGGACGTTTGTGGGGTAAGATTAGCCTGTTTAAGCAAACGGCCAAAAGTTAGCGCGGGTGTACTGTTCCAGCTCGTTCCTTTATCAAATGCCGGAAGATAACCATAGGTATAAGTATCATCACCAAGTGTACCGCTTGAAACTCTTGACCACGAAC
This sequence comes from Pedobacter sp. MR2016-19, assembly GCF_014947265.1. Classification (NCBI taxonomy): domain Bacteria; kingdom Pseudomonadati; phylum Bacteroidota; class Sphingobacteriia; order Sphingobacteriales; family Sphingobacteriaceae; genus Pedobacter; species Pedobacter sp. MR2016-19. Next base: position 106,112 of record NZ_JADCNK010000007.1, on the reverse strand, counting down.
CGCGTGCTTTTAAATAGCTAAACCAGTCTGGCAGTTTAGTTAACTGGGAAACAACGACAGATGAGCCTATTGAAGGGTAGAAGAAGCTGTTATTATTCGTTGGAAGTGTAGAAATGACGTCGTTTCTGCCTGTAGCAGTTAAATAAATTGCATTTAAAAATTCCAGATCTAAAATCGCATAAACGCTGCTTGTTCTTCTTTCTTCAACAGCATTACTGCCCTGAAGTGGATTTGCAGAATTACTAAGGTTATAAAAACCTGGAATGCTTAATCCATCAGTATTTGTAGAACCGTATTTGTTATTTCTATAATAGTTAGAAGCACCAACTTGAGCATGTAGCTTAAACTTATCACTAAAGGTATGGTTGTAGTCTCCGATCAAATCAGTAACCAAATCAATGTAGTTTTGGGTAGCAACGGTAAATTGTCCTCTGGATTTATTACCATAGCCAATATAACTCATTGGTTCCTTATAGGTCCGGTTTAGGCCATAAGCGTTTAGTCCATTTCTAAACTGAACACTAAAAGCCGGACTGATTTTATAATTCAGGTTTAATGAACCATATGTATTGTCTTTATCATAACCGCGCAAATATTCATAAGCCTGGAAATATGGGTTATTATAGTAAGAGACATTATAATTGCGTTGTTGGATACCTTCTTTGCCCGGCAGCCAATAGTCTTTTAAATCCTGCACACTTACATCGGCTCCTGTCCACAACACCAGATTGTAAAGATAATTGGTCGGTCCGTATCCTGTTTCAGGAAAGTTTTTGGTAAACTGGCGGTTGTAATTCAATCTTGCATCGATTGTAAATGCATCTGAAAGTTTATAATTGCCGGAAACGTTAAATGAGCTATTGTTTAAATCGGTATTCGGCACAATACCTTTTTGATAAATATGCGAAGCTGAAGCCCGGAAAGAGCCTTTCTCCGAACTTTGGGTAATACTAATGTTATTACTTGAAATTAGTCCGGTTTGAAAAAAGTCTTCTACATTGTTTTTTCCCCTTGAAAGGAATGGAAGCGGAACCAATTTTCCGGTAACCGGGTCTCTGGGGCTGTTAAACTGAGGCGTTTCAAAAAAACCGCTGGGCGTAGTGGCATCGGGCTGATCGAGTTTGGGACCCCAAATCCATCCAGAGCCTTCTTGTCCTCCTCCTGAACCATCAACATAGGTATATTTTCCCTTGTAACCAGCACCATACTCTGTTTGTACCTTCGGAATCCTGATAAAACTTGGCTGTATTTGTGTAGAACTATTTACATCAATACTAAGATTATTCCCTTTGCCACGTTTTGTGGTAATCATAATTGCACCATTTTGCCCGATAGAACCATATAATGCAGATGCATTGGCACCTTTTAATACAGTTACCGATTCGACATCATCTGCATTTACACGAAAAAGATCTGCAGATTGGTCTGGTATGCCATCGATAACAATAAGTGGCTTTCTTCCCCTTAATGAAATAGTTGGTTCCTGGAACAAATCAGTAGAATTGTTAATATTGAGGCCGGCAACCCTTCCGGTAAGCGAACTGATAATGTTCGGCTCTCTTGCCTTCACTAAATTTTCGCCTTGCACCGTTTGCGCCACATAACCTAATTTTGACCGTTCTTTTTTAACACCTAAAGCGGTAACTACCACCTCAGATAATGCTTTTGCATCCTCGGTCATTACGATCTGGTACGTATCGGAATGATCAACTTTAATTTCTTTGTTAACATATCCGATACTACTTAAAACAAGTACATCGCCATCGTCAGCCTTGATTGAAAAATCGCCTTCCTGGTTAGTAACTGTACCTGTATTGGTTCCTTTTATCAATACTGATATTCCGGGAATACCCATTTTCTTCTCATCGGTAACATGGCCTTTAATAATTCTGGCATTTTCTGTTGTTTTTTTCTGCTGCGAAGGCTTTAAAACAATCTTATCATTCGTTTTGGGGATAGAAAAGGCAGAATTGAAAATAACGATAAGTAAACAGGTTACCCATAAACTCTTCTTCAGGCAAAACAAAGATGGGTAAGTAAATCTTTTTTTCATAAAAGCTAATTCGTTTGTTAAAATTTTAAATGTTTTTTTGGAGTTATTATCGGGAACTTTGTTCAGTTTGGTTTCCATTTGGCCTACTCCTAACATAGCCCTTTGTTTACCGCTGTTAGCGTTTCTCCCATCTTTGCATCAGAGACCATTCCTTTAATGGCAATCCCTTGAGCAAATGCGCTAGCAGGTAGGATCAGAAGGTTGAACATCCATAGAAGCTTTTTTTTCATTTTACTTAATATTTAGTTGTTTGTTTTGAAATGACAGGTGCTTTTCAACGGTGCTAAATTGAACATATCATATTAAGGTTAAGTTAAGATTCAATTAATATATTAATTGAACGTTCATTCAATCTATTAATAAAATAGATTTGCAGAATCAAGCTATTTTTGAGTAGTTTGCTCAATTAAATTAACTGCATAATGGGACGCAAAAGCCTAAAAGAGACCAGACGACTGGAGATTATTAAAGTATTTTATCAGGTAGCCAAAAAAGAAGGTTATGAAAATACATCTATTGCCAAGATTGCCAAGGTGATGGATATTAACCCAAGCCTTATTATTCATTATTTTGAAACCAAGGAAGGACTCACTTACGAATTGATCGACCACATACTAGACCGATATTTATTGATTTATACCATCAAACATAAAGGGCAAGCAAGCCTGGATGACCTACAGAAAACTATAGAAATGTTGTTTTCTAAAAAATGGAACCTGCTTTTTGATGACGGTTTATTTTATACTTTTTATGCTTTGGCATTCAGGGAAAAAAAAATCAAGCTAAAATATAAGTTAATTCTGGATTCTTTGCGCAATAGACTTGCGCTGTTGATCGAACAATGCAATGCACAATGCATTACAAATGTAGATAACCCACAGGTTGCTGCAGATTTTATTTTTGTAATGGTTGATGGGGTTTATTTTTATCTTTCGATGGAAAGTGATAAAAAAGCTTATTCGGAACGTTTAGCCTATTATAAGCAAAAAGCCTACGATACACTTTGCATACCTCCAGTTAAGGTTGTTTCTGCTCCCGTTTGCTAAACTGACGGCTTAAAGCAAATAAACCGATAGACATCCAGAGTACATTTGCTGCTGCATTGGGAAGATCTTGGGTATCAAGGGCAGTAATTGCGAGACATAATCCACCCATAATATTAAGTGCCTGGAAGGAGATTGAATCTGCGCGGATTAATTTCATACTTAATAAAAGGTATCCGAGGGTGCAAAATACCACTCCAGACCACCCAATAATAGACATTGCTAATTTCATATTATTAACTCCAATTATCTTATAAAAATGCTGTTACTTCTTGTATTCTGAACACAAAATCCTATATTTAACTGAAACAAATGTACAATATGGATCCGAACATTGTTACCCTAAATCTTATCAATTATATCGGCGATTACGACTATTATGAATCACTTACAGACATTAACAGCGACAAACATCCAAAATCCTTTACTAAACTGAGCGAGATCAGGGAAAGGAATAAGCGCCACATCACCGAACTTTTTCCTAATGTGAAATTTCGCGATAATAAAAACCAGCTGCTTGCAGTAGGCCGTTTTAAGGATGATGTTAAGGCGAAGGTAGAAACCTTATCTAAAAAGGAAATAGAAGATTATATCGAAACCTTTAAAAAGGATGCTAAAAAAATCGAGAGGCTTTACAAGAAGGTAAGGAGATAGATGTTCATTAGTCATTGGTTTGTTAGGAGTTGAAAATTGCCTATTTGTTTCATTGTTTGATTGTTGAAACAGTAGTTAACGTTTAGTCATTGTAATTTGTTGGTTCTTACTCGTTTTGACCATTAAGAAATTAAGGACATTAAGATTTTATTTAGAAATTTACAAGCTAGAGATTTCATTAGAAAAGTTGTCATCTCGACCGGAGCAAAGCGAAAAGGAGAGATGTATATAGATAGATTTAGCTTCGCTGAGCAATTTGTGGTTTTCGACTGCATTGCACTCCGCTCGAAATGACGGTAACTCGATGGAATTTTTACATGTAGGTTAATTCCTATCATTTGTATTAATTAGAAAAATCGTCATCTCGATCCGATAGCTATCGGATGAAGCGCAGCGGAATGGAGAAATCTATTTAATCATTTTCATTATAAAAGATCCTCCGACGACACTACCATAGACAGAATCCATTAGCACGGTCGTCATTCCCGCGCATGCGGGAATCGTAATGCAAGCGCTTTAAGATTCCCAATCGAGTTGGGAATGAAGATCTCGCGCAGCCCACTATTTTGCCAAAAAGATTTGTCTTTTATATTGATTTTATGAAATAATTACTCCTCAGGATGACAATGAGTGGAAAGAAATGTATCCAGGGAGAACATTCATTGCTTATTGATTTTTTATCATTGCTTTAGCGTCAATCAACTAAAGACTCCGGACTCCCGACTCTGGACTAAAAACTATTCGTGCAATACCAAAATAGCCTTCACCGTTTTGTTCATTACCTGATTAACCGTGCTGCTGGTAAATAAGCGGTAAATAATATTGTGGTGGTGTTTAACCAGGCAAAGGATATCGGTATGGTTACTTTTAATGAAATCCATAATGCCATTTGGGGCACTGCTGTCCATAATGTAGTTAAATTCGATCTCCGTATCCGGTAAAAGATCCCTGATCCTTTTTTCTCCCGTCTGGATGTGTACTTCATCCGATTTTTCGGCCACATAAAGTACCTGCATTTTCCTCGTTCCGGAGGCTTTTAACAGTTCGCTAAGGGCGGTAATATCTTTTGGCGATAATACAGTTTCGTAATCAGTGGCCAGCGTAATAATCGGGAAATTGGTAAAACTGCTCTCCAAAGGAACAATTAATGTTGGGATCCGCATTTTAGTAACGGCCATGCTGGCGTTGCTGCCTACAATTCCGCTAATCCCGGTGGCACCTGTAATGCCCATTACCAACAGCTCTACCGGATTGGTTTCGGTATGTTTGGTAATTACTGTTTTTAAAAAACCAACATCACATATTGTTTCGAGTTTTACATCTTTAAGGTTTTCCCTTTCGCGGATGTTTTCGGCCCATTCTTTTAAAGCAGCTCTTTTATTTCCGTAATAAGATTCGATAAAAATGGCATTGTAGGTACTGTTATTTATACCTTCGGTAGGGTGGATGACATGAATAGCCACAACTTCCATTTTCAGCGTTTTTGCCATGGCCAGTGCATAGGAGAGGGCATTTCCGGCACTTCTTGAAAAATCCGTTGCTACAAGTATCTGTTTCATTTTTTGGAGAATAATATTTTAAACTGTTAAATAAACAGGTGAAAAAGCATGAATAACAAAATAGCCAATATAATCGATACTGGCAAGGTAAGCACCCAGGCCAATCCAATATTTTTAAGCGTGTTACTGTTCAGGTTTTTTCGTCCGCCAGAGGCCACCATTGCACCGGCTATACCGCTCGATAATACGTGTGTGGTACTTACCGGCAAGCCAAAAGCAGTGCTCAGGCCAATGGTAGAAGCTGCCACAATTTCTGAAGTAGCGCCCTGGGCATAATTTAAATGCTCATTACCGATTTTTTCGCCAATGGTAACCGCTATGCGTTTCCAACCGATCATGGTACCCAGTCCGAGTGAAATCGAAATTACAAGAATTACCCAAAGTGGTGCAAATTCTACCAGTTTCGATAACTCGGAAGCATTATCATGAAGCAGCTGATCGTCGGTTGCATTAATTACCAATGTTTTATCTTCCCTTACTGTTTTTATAGCAGCAATAACCTCTTCAATCTGTTTACGGAAAAGATAAGTGTTTTTCTTGTCGGTTTCATTTTTAAGAGATAGGTGGAATTTCGCTTGGTCTATTTCTTTTACAAGAGCGGTAATATCGAGTATTTTACCCTGATTAAGTTTTGCTGTTTTTTGCAGCAGTTGTTCAGTTTGGTTAAGCTGGAACAATACTTTATCATTGGGGATATGGTGGTTCACGGCAAATTTTGCAGGTAGAAAAGCAATGAGGATCAGCATCAATAAACCCACACCTTTCTGTCCATCGTTGCTGCCGTGGAAAAAGCTTACCAAAGTACAGGTGGTAATCAGTAATCCTCTGATCAATAAGGGCGGACGGTCGTTCTCGCCCGTTGGGATATGAAAAAGGGCATGGTATTTAATTACATGTTTTAAAAAATACATCAGCAGCATGGCCAGACCAAAACCGATAATAGGGGATAAAATGAGCGATAAACCGATTTCTTCGGCCTTGCCCCAGTTTACGCCCTGGCCACCATAATACCAGGTAAAAGCCAAACCGGCACCGATCATGGCACCGATCATGGTATGCGAACTCGAGCAGGGGATGCCCAGGTACCAGGTGCCCAGGTTCCAGGCGATAGAGGCCAGTAAAACCGCCAAAACCATTGCGGCGCCAACACCAACCGGAAGGTTCATTAAAGCATCAAGCGGAACGAGTTTTAAAATACCCATCGCTACGGCTATTCCTCCGGTAAATACCCCCATGAAATTCCAAAATCCCGACCATGGGATGGCGATAACAGGTTTTAACGCTTTGGTATAAATTACAGTAGCTACAGCATTGGCCGTATCATGGAAACCGTTTACAAACTCAAATCCGACTACGGCAAGCAGACAAACGATAAAAACAATGGCAAGAGGGCTACTTAAATCGGTGTTCCCTAAAAAGGGTATAACAGTGCAGAAAGACGGCATAAAATCAGTTTGGATATTGATGTTGCAGATCATGTATCTGCGCTTTCAAATAACTGAATAACTAACTGATTTAAATCGTCTTGAATGTTAAATGATTGTTATCAATACGTTAAAGTGGGTGGTTGTTTTTTAACTCTTCTGCAGGTGCATTGTTATCCGAAATAAACCATTCTTTTTAAGTGAGTTGAGCGTTTTTTCATAACCTTTCTGATTTTAACAGCAAACTTAAAACTACTATTGTTAAGCAGGGATTAAGTTTTAAACCCCGGTTGATGAGCTTAAATGAAAAAATGCCTACTGTTAATTTATGGTTAGCAAATCAATTAACGTTAATATAACAATAATTAAATGTTTGCTTTTTATTGTGGTAACTTTGCGTTGTGAATATCCCACTCTACATCTATTACGAATTGCTCATCCGTTTATCTGAAATTGAATCCGAAATCGGTCATTATGTATCCTCCACCGCCAATGAAGAAGTTTGCATCTTGCGTACTACAAATGGTACTTTAAAAGTTCCGTTTAACTGTTTAAAGCGACAGTTCGAAGATCCTAATCTGATCAATCAAGATGAATTAACTGTACTAATTAAAAGTTTTAAACCTGGCTACCCTTAATTTGGTAGGAGGTCAATTAAATCATTTATTAAAAATAAACCTGGGATTCTCTTTTTTTTAAATAGAATTATTCTTGCTATTCATTAATCTTAGTAGAGATTTTGCCAGGTAATGATTACAATATTACCTGGCAGAATCGTTTTATTTTATCGCTCCAAATGCTGCAAAATAAGAGTTTTTATGCAGGATTTCGGTAACGGTAAACCCAACTTTTTGTAGTAATGCCAGCTGGTAGTTTAAAGAACGCGGGGTATCTTCATATTCAATATAATCAAATACCTTTTGCTTATATGTTGCGCCGCCAAGTGTTTCGAGGTAGGCCCCATATTGATCTTGAAAAAGATTGTCGATCAATACAGCATCGTGGGCAATGAGGTCTGAAATCCAGATGCTACCGCCAGGTTTTAAAGCCTTGTAAACTTTAGTAAAAACAAGTTCCCAATCGGCATCAGTACGCAAATGATGAAATGTTGCTGCGGCCAGTACAATATCGAAATGATTGTCAGGTAAATTAAGGTTTCGCATATCGTCCTGTATAGCAGTTACTGTTCCGGTAGTTTGTGCCGATACCCTATCACTTGCGCGTTCCAGCATCGGTAAACTCAAGTCGTTAAGGGTACAGTTCAGATTTGGGATTTTGGTGAGCATTTTTAATGTGTAATTGCCTGCACCACATCCAATATCCAACAGTTCCTGAGCATCCGGATTAATATATTTGGCTGCTCCGGTGCAAAGCTCCATAGTAAGTGGTGCGTCGATCGTGGTTTGTTGACCGCTTTCCAAGTTCGAGAAACGTTCTACATCATTGTCAAACCTTGTTTTGATTTCTTCATTTGTTGCTTTATGCGAATAATCTTTGTTCATTGCTTTAATTTTTTTGTAAAGTTAGTGCTGTTGATCATATTTGTAAAATATCAATTTTTGCATATATCAATACCTGTTAAGTATTATAGTTATGGAACTCAGACACCTGTTGTATTTTAAAACTGTTGCAGAAGAAGTTCATTTTACCAAAGCAGCAACCAAACTTTTTATCTCGCAACCGCCTTTGAGCAGGCAGATTAAAGAGCTGGAAGAAGAGCTTGGTGTACAGCTGTTTGTTCGGAATAATAAGCGGGTGGCATTAACAAACGCCGGCAAATATTTTAAGAGTGAGGTTGATACCATGTTTAACAAGCTGGAAGAAAGTAAAGAAGTGGTTCGTAAAATTCATGAAGGCGTTAGCGGCGAATTAAGGATCGGTTATATCAGTTCGGTTTACCAATCGCACCTTGCAGAAATTTTAAAATTGATGCATCAGGAATTTCCTTATCTAAAAACGAGTTTGTTTGAAGTACCTACACTCACCCAGATTAAAGCATTGGAACATGGCAGCCTGGATGTTGGGATTTTAAGAGCTCCGGTTTTATCCGAGAAATTGAAAGTAGAATCTTTGTTTTTTGATCCCTTTGTAGTGGTTATCCCCATAACAGATCAAAAAATTGATGACCAGCAACAACTTGCAGATTTTTTGAAAAAAAGTCCATTTATATTCTTTAATAAAGATTTTGCACCCCAGTATAACCAGAAACTCATCGAGATTTGTCAGAGAATGGGTTTTAGTCCCGATATTACCCACGAGGCTAACAACGTGCACTCCATATTACAATTGGTAGAAGCAGGTCTGGGTGTATCTATTTTGCCATTATCACTAAAAAAGCAATATGCACAATTAAAGGTATCTTTTATTGAAATTGATGCCATTCCTGTTAATACAGAGGTGGTATTGGCTTATAAAGAATCCAACAAAAACACGGCATTAATCTGGTTTATTAAACACTATACCCAATTAAAAATTAATTAATTCCAAATTGGATTTAAAGTGTACAATCAAATTTGAACTGGCTTTTTAAAGTTCATTAATTAACCTCAATACTTAGCCTAAGATCACAAAAGATAAATCTTCAGTCATATCCTTGTTGTTTAGGCTTTCATTTCCATTGCGAGGAATATTTGATCAATATCAAAATAACTATAGTTAAATAACTCAGTACTGCGTTTCCAAAATTATAACTACCTTGTCTTTTCAAGTTAATGTATATTTGCCAGACGAATGATCAACGTTAATCACACCGATGAAAAGTCTTTATTACTTCAATTAAAAAATGGTGACGAGCGGGCATTTGAAATCCTATACAATAACTATAAATACCGGATCGCTGGAAATTTATTTAAACTTCTCAAATCTGACGACCTGGTAAAAGAAGTGCTGCAAGAGCTTTTTTTTAAAATATGGGAGGTGCGGACACAGATTGATGCCGAAAAATCTTTTAAATCTTATCTCTTTCGTATAGCAGAGAACCTGGTACATGATTATTTCCGGAAAGTAGCGAAAGACAAACGGTTGTTGACTAAAATGGTTGCTTCAGGTTCAGAATTATATCTTCACGTTGAAGAAGATTTGCTGAGTAAAGAAGATGCTCAAAAATTGCAGAAAGCCATAGACCTGATGCCCCCACAGCGTAAAATGGTATTTACACTCTGCAAATTAGAAGGTAAATCTTATAAAGAAGTAGAGCAGATTATGGGCATTAATGCTAAAACCATAAGTAGCCACATGCTGCAGGCCAATAGATTTCTTAAAACCTATTTTAGAGATTCACCCACACTTACCATTTCGATAGTTTTGGCTGTTTTATGCAAAGGCTTTTGATCCTGATCGTTGTTTTTGGAAATTAATTGTTAATTTTTTGTTAACAGACTAAGGATATTTTTTCGCAGCTCCGTATTAGCTGTAAAAATCGAACCTTGAAACCATCTGAACAACTTCATATACTCTTCAAAAAACACCTGGATAATACCTGTAGTCCCGAAGAAACCCAGCGTCTGATGAATTATTTTCAACTTGACGAAGATCAGGAGGTGTTGAAAGATCTCATCATCGGCGCCTTAGCAATCCAGGATGAACACTATGAAAATGATTTAGCCATTGCCGGGGTATTGGAAAAGGTTGACCAGGATTTGTTTGTTCAGATTCAGGAATCAGCACATGCGGTACCAGAAGGGAAGAGTAAAATACTTAAACTTTGGTTAAAAATTGTTGCTGTTGCTGCAGTTTTAGCTGTAGTATACCTGGGTGTTTATTTTTTCAATAACCAACCGGAAAAGGTTGCCACTGTTCCCAAAGTTACTTTATATGATATCAAGTCAGGGGGCTATGGTGCTACACTTACTCTGGCAAATGGCAGGAAGGTCAGCTTAGCAAATGCGTCTAAAGGTGAAATAGGAAGAGAATCCGGAATAGTCATCACTAAATCAGGCGACGGCAAACTGGTGTACCAGGTTAGTGAAAAGGTTTCGGATCCAAATGCTTCCAATACCTTATCTACCGCCCGTGGCGAAACCTATCAGGTGCGGTTGCCTGACGGATCGCTTGTATATTTAAATGCCGCTTCCAGCCTCACCTATACCACCTCCCTCATTCAAAACGGAAAGCGGATAGTTACCCTTAGTGGTGAAGGATATTTTGAAGTGGCTAAGGATAAGCAGCATCCATTTATTGTAAAGACAGGCCGGCAGGAAGTAGAAGTATTAGGAACTCATTTTAACATCAGCAGTTATGCCGATGATGAAGTGGAAAAAACCACCTTGCTGGAAGGAAGCGTGAAGCTCTCAGCATCAGGTAACTCCAAATTGCTAAGACCAGGGCAACAGGCAAAGCTATCCGCTGGCAAAATAACGATTAGTGAAACGGATACCGATCTGGCTGTTGCCTGGAAAAATAATGAATTTGTAATCGAAAGTGAAAACATCGAAACAATCATGAAAATGATCAGTCGCTGGTATAATTTAGAGGTTGTTTACATCGGTGAAAAAACCACCCAGCGTTTCAGTGGTCAAGTTTCGAGGTTTGATAAATTGTCAAAGGTGCTTGAAATCGTGGAATCAACAGGGGAAGCTCGTTTCGATTTAAAAGGACGAACTGTATATGTATCAAAATAATAAATAACGAATAATAAACTGAATTTTAACCTTTAAACAAACTAGATGATAAAAGAAATACGATAACTAAAGATATCCTCAAAAAAACAGGCCCCGTTTAACTGCCGGGACCTGATCATAGTCTGGAATATTCGATTGAAAATCAATTTACAACCACAGTCTCGCTACGGACCAACGCATCAGAGACTGTTTAACCAAACCAACTACTAATGTATCAAAAATCAAGGAAATTTGGTATACCTAACCGGCTGTACCTCAAATTATTGTTAACCATGCGCCTAACCATTGTAATAATAATAGCGTGCCTTATGCAGGTAAGTGCATCGAGTCTCGCTCAAAAAGTGACTTTAACCAAGTCAAATGCTTCACTTCGATCCGTTTTTAAGGAACTTAACCAACAAACTGGTTATAATTTCTTTTATGCGGACAATCTATTGGAAAATTCAATACCTGTAACCATCAATGTTAAAGATGCTGAATTGCCTGCTGTGCTTAAGCAAATTTTTGCAGCACAAAATCTGGACTTTACCATACGTAACCAGACCGTGGTGATTAAAGCAGGTGTAAAGGCTAACCTGGATGTCATTTCTGGTTTTGTTGCCGATGCCAAAGAACACAAGCCCATCCCGGGCGTTACAGTGTCAATCAAGGGAACAAAGTCTGCGGTTCAGACGGATAAGAATGGAAAGTTTACCATCAGCATACCACAGGGTGCAACGTCTTTGGAGTTCAGATTTATAGGTTATAAGACCGTTGATGTGCCCATCTCCTCTAATTCGAATTATACCATTTATATGGAGGAGAATGAGTTGACGCTAAATGAAACGGTGATCACAGGAATGGTCGACCGGAAGGTAAGCACCTACACCGGAGCAGCCAAAACCATAACCGGAGCTGAGCTTAAGGCCGTGAGTCCGGTAAATGTATTTGCTGGTATTGCCGCCCTCGATCCCTCTTTCAGAATCATTCCCAATAATAAGATTGGGGGTAACATCAATGCGCTGCCTGAAATTACCATGCGTGGACAAACTTCTTACCCAACCCTGGGTTCAGAACTTGTTGGAAATCCCAATACGCCATTGTTTATTCTCGATGGATTCCAGGTTTCATTACAGGCAATCGTAGATCTTGATATGAATCAAATTGCATCAGTAACGTTATTAAAAGATGCTTCTGCTACTGCAATGTATGGATCTCGTGGGGGTAATGGTGTGATGGTTGTTACAACAATCCTTCCTCCAAGAGGAAAAGTAGAAGTTTCCATAACCAATAACTTAACATTATCATCCCCTGATCTTTCTGTTTATCATATGCTGAATTCAGAAGAAAAATTGGATTTCGAACGTCGGGTAGGTTTTCTAAACAGTTATAGAGGACAAGCCATTAATGCCGAACGATATAAAGCAATGTTGAGCGGTGTGAATACGGATTGGAAATCTATCCCCGTTCAAACAGGAATCAACAACAGAACTAACCTTTCATTACGTGGGGGCGACCAGTCTTTGACTTTCAACCTTACTTTCAGCGGAAATCTGCTACAGGGCGTAATGAAAGAACAGGATAGGAAAAATTATTCGGGAAGTTTTACGCTGAGTTATAAAACCAATAATTTAACCTTCCAAAACAACACGATTGCCACTCAGGTTATTTCTAATGACTCGCCCTATGGAGAATTTAGTCAGTACCTGGCTTTGAATCCATACTGGAAACCTTACGATGAAAATGGTAATATAAACCAGTACCTGGAGAACATCAATTTGGGCTTCGGTGTAGCAGGTTCGGTTGTCTTAAACCCATTAATGGATATTAAGTACAATACTATCAACAACAGAAATAAGAACTTTAATTTAAGAAACAACACCACTATTCGTTACGACTATAGTAAGTCTTTGTGGTTCACTGGTGCACTGGGCATCACCAAAGTGAATGGTACAATAGATAATTTCTATTCCGCTTTAGATAGCCGGTTCGATGGTATCGCAGATTTAAGTGCAAGAGGTTCCTATTCGAAAGACAACAGTGATGCCTTTACCATGGACGGAACAGGTGCTGTGAACTACAACAAGAATTTTGGAAAGCATGGCGTTACGGTATATGCAGGATTCAGGCTTGCCAGCACAAGCTTAAATTCATATAATGTATCTACACAGGGTTTCCCTTTCGATCGTTTAGATAACATCCTGTTTGCTGCGCAATATTTAAACAGCAGACCTACCGGGACTGAGAGTACCATTAACAATCTTTCTTATACCGGAAGTGCAAACTATTCTTATGATAACCGGTATTTTACCGATTTTACCTATACCAGAGATGGCTCTTCTGCTTATGGAGAGAATAATAAGTTTGGTAATTTCTGGTCTGCAGGTTTAGGATGGAACATCAATAATGAACAATTCCTTAAGGACAGCAGAACAGTTAACCTGTTGAGGATTCGCGGTAGTTACGGTTCTACCGGTACATCTGTACAAAATCCTTACGCCGCACAATTCAGGTACAACCTGGGTACATCGACCGGTTATTTCGGCGAGGTAGGTGCTTTTCCTGGTGCACTTGGAAACCCGAATTTAAGCTGGCAACAGGTATTGAAGTCTAACATTGGTATTGCTTCAGCATTTCTGGATAACCGTTTAACTTTTAATGCAGAATTTTATAACGAAGTAACGCAGAATGCGCTGACTACGGTTTCGCTGGCATCTAGTACCGGTTTCCCTTCGTACACTGAAAATTTGGGTAAAATTCAAAACAGGGGATTACAACTCGACCTCGGTTACACCATCCTATCTGACCCTCGTAAAGGCTTAAAATGGAATGTTTCTGTGAACGCAGCCACTAATAAATCGGTGTTAAAAGAAGTTTCTGATAAACTCAAAGCCTTCAACGCCGCATTGAATGCGAATAATCCTGATCAAACAGCTGAAAATGCGCAGTTTATTGAAGGTCAGTCGACAACGGCAATTTATGCGGTGAGGTCACTGGGCATTGATCCGGTTACCGGCCAGGAAGTTTACCTGAAAGCAGATGGTACCCCAACCTTTGTATGGGACGTTAACGATAAAACCTATGTTGGCGATACACGCCCCAGGTGGACAGGTGCCATTAATTCAAACTTCCTGTACGCAGGTTTTGCCTTAAATTTCAGTTTCAATTATAATTATGGTGCTGATCTGTATAACAGTACGTTATTAAGCCGTGTGGAGGCCGTTGATGCGCGTAACAACGTAGACCGAAGAGCGTATGACCTGGGTTGGACTGGACCTGGAAGTTTGAGCCCATACCGTAGAATTACAACCTCGCCGACACCAACAAAGCTTACTTCACGTTTTGTTCAGCGCGATAATAACATTCAGCTCAGCTCAATTAATTTGAGTTATCAGTTCAAAACCGCATTTGTAAAAAAGTTAGGCTTGCAGAACCTAAGTGTTAGTGCCACAACGAACAACCTAGCTACCTTTAGCTCCATTGAAATAGAACGTGGTACAGATAACCCTTTTGCCAGAGAGTATACATTTGGTTTAAGTGCAAGATTTTAAATTCAAAAAACATATTCATATCCCAATGAAAAGAACAACATTAATTATAGGAATCCTGGCAATAGTTGCGATGTTTTCCGGTTGTAAGAAATTTTTGGATGTAACACCCAAAACGAGTCTATCTGAAGAACAGCTGTTTACTTCAGAAGTTGGTTTTCAACAGGCTTTATCAGGCGTATATGGTCAGCTTGCCGGTAGCAAACTCTATGGGGATAACCTTTCCATGGGCTTCGTTTCCGCGCTTGCTCAAAATTATGCGACAATTGATCCTGCATCGTCAGTTCAGTTGCAACAGACACAAATCCTGAACTACGCTTCAACGGAAGTCGTAAGCTATACCGATTCCATCTGGTCTGCCAGTTATAGTGCAATTGCCGCAGCTAATAAAATAATTGCAAATACAGAAACAAACCGATCTGTGCTATCTAATAATTCGTACGCACTATTACGTGGTGAAGCTTTAGCCTTAAGGGCATTTTTGCATTTTGATTTATTACGGATGTTTGGGCCTGAATATACTGCGGGTGCCAATCTAAAAGCCATCCCATATAAAAAAGATGTCAACCAAAATGCAAATCCCCCAGCAACAACTGCAGAGGTGGTTAAATTTGCCCTGGCCGACTTGAAAGAAGCGGAAAGTCTACTGTTACCTGTTGATCCGATTGTGACCAGCGATTTACGGACCAGGCGGAATAAGCTTAATTATTATGGTGTAAAAGCGCTGGAAGCGAGAATTATGTTGTATAGCGGCGATAATATCGGGGCGGCGGCGGCTGCAACTGTGGTAGTTAACTCTGCAAAATATACTTTTGTTACCCAGGCACAAGCTGGTGTTATTGCTACGGGATTGACAGTACGTGACCGCTTGTATTTTAACGAACAGGTGTTTATGATCAGGGTTAGGGATATACTGCCCACGGTACAAAATTATTTTAGATTTAGGGGGGCTGCAAGCCAAACGCTTACACGTAGCGCCGCTAATTTTGCTACACTTTACGAAACCAGCAATGGGGGAACTTCAGACTTTAGATTTGCGTTTCGCCTTGAGCAGGATGGCACAGCCGTATTCCCTTCCAAATTCTGGCAGGCTTCTACATCTACAACCACAATTACCGACAATTTACTCGACCAGTATGTACCAGGTATACGCCTTTCCGAAATGTATTATATCCTGGCTGAGACGGCATCAACGCCTGATGTTGGTGTTGGATATTTAAACACGGTGCGCCTGAACAGGGGAATTAAAGTTTTGCCGAATACGATTACAGCAGTGACGCTTAAAGCGGAGATTACGAAAGAATATCAGAAGGAATTTTATGCAGAAGGACAATTGTTCTTTTACTATAAGCGCATTAAAGCCTCCAGAATGCAATTTGGTCCTGCTATGGCACAGAGTCAATATATACTCCCAATTCCACCTTCTGAACTTCAATTTAATCCGAATTATGCTAATTAATCACACTTGTATTATGAAATACTTATCATATATCATGGTAGCGGCTTGTCTTTTTTCATGCAAGAAAGAAGCAGTCGAAACCTACCAGGGAAAGGATGGCGTTAGTTTCTTTGCCTATACCTACGAACAATTAAATACCACAGCCGTAAGAAGCTACTCTTTTGCCTTTCAAGCTACTGAAAAGCAAAGGGACACCCTGTTTATACCCATGCGCATCACCGGGAAGTTATCCGATAAACCGCGCACGGTGCTGCTGAAAACAGCTCAGGGAACTACCGCAACTGCAGGAGTAGATTTTGAGTTGAAAGAATTCACCGTTCCTGCAGGCGCATCGAAATTTAATTATCCCTTAATATTGCTCAATTCTGCCGGAATGGCTAAAAATGTGTACAGAATTGTGCTGGAACCCGCAGAAACTAAAGACTTTATTTTGGGTACTTTAGGACAGACACCGGAGACCGTCACTAACCAAGGTACGGAGGAAAACTTTAGATATCTGAAGATCGATGTATCCGGTATGTATGTCAGGCCTGCTTATTGGGATCTTTTAGATGCAGATTTCGGGGAATTTAGCGCCGAAAAGTACAAGTTCATGGTTAAGATATTGGGTATAACAGATTTCTCTTTTGAGAATATTGGTTCTGACGGTTTATTGAACTATCCGGTTACCCTAAGGAATGCGCTGGCCGCTTACGAGGCTGCAAATGGTCCATTGTTAGATGAGAACGGTCAAGAGATATCGTTCCCTTAATTTAAAATATTATGCATTTAAAATACTTTTTAAAGCTCAGCCCGGTTTTTATTTTCATCATGCTTGCATTTTCGGCCTGTAAAAAAGACAATCAATCGTTTAAATATGATCAAATCAACGACATTAAGATTACAGATGCTATAACTACTTTTACAGTTCCACAACTGGATTCGTTGATTATCACACCAACATTGGCGCAAACAATGCCCGAAGGTGATTCATTTACCTATAGCTGGAAACTTAATACCGCAACAGATACAACAACAATTGCTAAAACAAAAAATCTACGCATCAAAGTAACACTAAGCCCAGGTACTTATCCGGTAGTATACAAAGTAACGAGCAAGAGAAATGGCATTTATACAGTAAAGCAATATACCATCACAGTGAATGGTGTTTATCCTGATGGTTGGTATATTGTCAATAACAAAGATGGAAAAGGCAAAGTTTCTTTGATTCGGACAGACGATGTCATTTTTGACAACCCTATGGAAGTGGCAAACAATAAAACCTATCCAGGTAAAGCACTGGCCTTATATAATTTTGGGAAGGGTGGTTTCTTCTATTACTTCAGTGATCAAAATGTTTATCGTTTTAACATGAACGACTGGCTGGATCTTGGTGACAAAAGTTCGATTCTCCCGGGTTTGGCTACACCACTTCCGTTCAAAACTGCCCCAGTATTTATGATAAATAATTTACAATTTGAACAGTATATAGTGGCAGACGGCAATTTATATGTTGGGCTTTCCGGTGCAATCTCAGACAATGTAAAACCCTTTACTCAGCGCATTCCTGGTAACTATAATTTATTCCCCGGCATATTCCCCGCCGATTATAGTATGACTTATTTCTACGACAACAACACAATGAGTTTTATGCAGATGCCCTATTTGTCGAGAATTCTGGATCGTGCACCTGCAACACCTTTAACAACAAACTCGTTTGATATGGCAAACGTGGGCAAAAAAATGATCGCTTATGACCGGGGCGTAACAACCTTATCACAAGAGGGAATTGAATGGTATTATATTATGGAAGATAACGATGGACGCTATTTACTATCTTTAACAGGGGATGGAAATAGTACTCACCCTGGGGTTAATCAAAAAATGGATAGTAGTCCGGAAATTGGTAGCGCCACTAACTTTGCAACCTCTTCCATCTTAAAACAACTTTATTATACCGCCGGAAATAACGTGTATTTATACGACATGCTTGCTAAATCGGCAAGACTTATCTACACTTTCCCAACTGGGTATGCAATTAAAGATATCGAAATGAAACGAAGTACCAGCAAACAACTGGTGATTGGTGTGAATAATGGTTCAGCGGGCGAAGTTTATTATTTCGACATCAATGCCCAGGGAGAATTTAACAACGGTACATACACTAAGAAATTTACTGGCTTTGGGGAAATTATGCAAATTGCCGCTGCCAGACAAAATCTGTCGATGTAACTTAGAAAAAGATTTATAATATCTAATCAAAATGAGAAAAATAACAGTGTTTATTGCGCTCCTGTTTACAGGTTTATCAGGATATAGCCAGCAGGCAGAACCCGCTTATAAGGCAAGTCTCGATTCTATGAAAATCTTCATTGATCTTTCAAAAAAAGAAGCCATTCTTAATCGCCTGGTAAAAGCCCATCCAAACGAAAGCTTTGACCAGTACAGAGCTATACTCGTAGATAATTTTATAGTAGCAAAAAATTCTGCGAAGGCTTTATATTATTTTAACCAAATCCAGGAAACTGCAAGAATTATGTATGTTGAAAATGTTACTACCGGTTTAGTGGCTTATGATTTGAAAGCAGCTGAAACTTTGGTTAAACAAGAATTAAACAACTCAACAAATGCAAAGGAAGAGCGGTTGTATTTGCTACAATTATACAGTCAGGTGGCGGATAAACTGGGCGATCATGAGAAAGCTTTCGCTGCTATAAAAGAGTGCTATGAGCAGGCTAACAAAAAAAGTGCAGGATTGACTGCACAGTATTATTATTTGATGAGCAAAACCGGCAGGTACCAGGAAGCACTTCCTGAACTGGAGAAAGCAGTTTTCTTAGGCCTGGCGAATGATGATGTTAAGACCGAACTAAAAAATGCTTATGCAAGGGTGCATCCAGGGAAAGATTCAAATGCTTACCTCGATGCCTTAACCAAGCAGTTTGACGACAAATATAAAGCGGAAATAGCAGCCAAAATGCTGTCGGAGCAGGCACCGGAATTTAAGGTAAAAGATATAAATGGCAAGGAAGTATCCTTGTCAGACTTTAAAGGAAAGACGATTGTTCTTGATTTTTGGGCAACCTGGTGCGGACCTTGTAAAAAGTCGTTACCAGCGATGCAAATGATGGTTAATAAATATAAAAATGACCCGACGGTAAAGTTTTTGTTTATACACACCTGGGAAACGGTTCCAAACCCAAAACCTGACGCTGTAAACTACTTGTTAACCCATAACCTGGATTTGCCTTTGTATATGGATACTAAAGATTCCGTTACAAAAAAGAATCCTGCAGTAACCTCATTTGGTGTTTCCGGAATTCCCGCAAAGTTTATTATTGATGGCAATGGTAAAATACGCTTTAAAGAATTGGGATTGCTTTGGCCAAATGAGGTTGCCGTGAGGCAACTTTCAACCATGATAGAGATGTCCAGATAAAATGTAATTATCCCAGGAATGGATAAATAATTATTAAAGTAAACCCTTATATGCCGAAATGCATATGAGGGTTTGCTTTGAAAAGGCGCCAAGGAGTCATAATAATATGTTGGAGACATCATAGGAATACTGTGAGTTGAAAGCACGGCAATTAACTAATTTCCGGCCTGCTTGCGCTCAAGCGCGGATACTTAACTTGCCTTTTAAACGTGGTATACTGTTTAAATGTAGGATTATTCTATAAAGGTGATTTTGCGTTGTTCGGTAGGCGATTAGCTTAAAGTCATTAAGTTAAGCTCTGCGGTCGTCAGTCTGAGCGTAGTCGAAGACTTTTTGATAATGATCCCGACCTCGCAAATAAACATTTTAACGGCTTTCGCATTTCCATCCAGCTAGGCCATAGCACAGTATCCCCGTTCTACTTAAATCCGGCCTAATAAATTTTTCGGGCTGCACTGCCTAAGCCAACCTACTAGCTTCGAAAGAAAAATTTTCAGCCGGCATTTTTTGTTACTTTTTGATGCCAAAAAGAAAGAGCCCTTCGGCGGCGGCGAGCCGAGGCAAGACTGCGCCGAAGGGGAAAAGAAATCAATTAAATGTTACTTGTATTAATTTTTATAAATAAATTATCCCTCAGGGTGACATCATTTTGCGATTTATCCCTTAACTTAATTAGCTTACCGAGAAACTTCTTTGCTCATGCTTTATATCGGGGCATTAGCAAAAAAGGGGATGTAGCACCATAAGCTACATCCCCTTTTCCTTAATCTTGAGGGTTATTTACCTTTTTTCATTTTCTCAAGCGTAACCTGGTACTGCGCTTTATTTTCAGCTGAAACCAGGTTCACTGCTTTTTGCTGCATGGCGATCGCCTGGTCCTTCTTACCCAGCTTATATAGCAGGTTGGCATAAGTGTCCAGGTAGGAAGGTTCTTTGCTCTGGGTCTCATCTACACTGCGTTTACTCCAGCTCAACGCCTCAGCAATGCAGTCAGGATCTTTACAGTTTTCAAAAACAGTCCAGGCAAAAGAATTGAGCATTTCAGCAGTTACTTCGGTGCCATATTTTTTCATATAGCTTAACACTGCCGGCTGAAATTTGTTCCATTTCTTTTCGGTCTGAAAAATCTGGATCTTGATGAGGTCTGTGGGTTCGTTAATGTCTACTTTCGGGTATTTCGCCTGTACGGCAGCAACCAGTGAATCTATATTTACATTAGGTTTCCTAAGCGCAGGATAGATGTTTTCCTCCAGAATAATAGTGCTTAAGATTTTATTTGATTTTCCCTTTCCCAAAATCGCATCTATTTTTTCAGGATCTTTTAGCATCAGCTCAAATCCCTTGCTTTTAGTGCTTCTGACGTATCTGCTGATAAACTCCAGGTTCTCTTTGGTATAGAGGTCTTTTTGTGTATCAATATAAGCATTGGCAAATTTTTCGGAGTTTTCCTCATCATATGCGGCCTCGGCACTAACGGCCAATTGTTTCAGGGTTTCAGGAGTAGGATTTCCTGACTCGCTTTTTTTCAGCAGCGTATAATACTGGGTTTCCGGGTTTAGCGCCATCTGTGCTCTGGCGATAAATTCATCCGCCTCACCGCCGCCTACAATACGGTGTACAAGCTCTCCCTGGGGAGAGAAGATCAGAAAGGTAGGATAGGCATTTACTTTAAACTCTTTGCTCATAGACTGGGCATTGGCATACCAGCTTTTCACTTCTTCGCTGTCATTTTTGGTTTGGTCGAACTGTACCTTAACATTTACAAAGTTTTTGTTAAAGAATTCACCGACCTTCTCCTGCGGGAAAATGGTACTGGCCATATATTTGCAAGGACCGCACCAGGTAGTAAAGCAATCGACCAAAAGGAATTTGTTCTCTTTTTTTGCTTTTTCTTTCACTTGCTGCCAGGAAAGTCCATGTTCAAAATGGGTGCCTTTAACCTGTGCGCTACCAATAAAAGGCAGCAGCAGGAATATTAAAAATAATTTTTTCATATCTGTTTGTTTTATTTGAGTTAATAAAGATCGTGATTTTAACTAAAAGTGATGTATCATCGCTTTAATTAATATGATTCTGCTTTAAATTAATTGAAAAAATCGATGCCTTATTTAAGCATATGGAATTCTTCGTTTTTTGAGACGCCTATTTTTATCTGTTTTGATGTTATCACCTTTTGCAAGTGGCATTTGATAGCCAATACCATAAGTCTGATAAAATCCATTTGACACTGTGGTGCCATAATTGTAACTGGATCCTGTACCCACATACTGATGGTTTATCGTTGAGTAAGCATCCTGACAACCAAAATCAGCCGCCAGGTAAAACTTACCCATATAATAATTAGCACCAGCATAGAATGCATTTGGGAGGAGTTTAGAATTTTTTGCTTGTCTACCACCATTATTACCATCATAAATAACAGGATTGTTCTTTTGCGTATAAGCGATATTTACGCCGGCAGTAAGTCCCCAATGCTTATTGAGTCTGTATTCATATCCAACTTCTGCCCCATACATGGGAGCCTTAATTGTTGAGTTTAGACCCACAAACGGAGCGACATAAACAGAATGTTTAAGCAATGAGTCTTGAGCTATTATTTTGCCCATACCCAGTGTGCCAAATAACATAAGAAGAAGTGTAATTTTAATGTTTTTAAAGTCCGCTTTACTTTGTGAGTGCTTTAGTGCTTTCAGATTTTCACAAAACTACTACGCTGATTTCTGTTGCTTATGGTATAAACAGAATTAATGGTGAATGGGAATAAGTCTGATGTAATCCGGTTAAAGGGCGTAAGAGAGTATAATCCAAAAGATATTTCATTTGAAATTCCCAGGGATAAATTGGTTGTATTTACGGGCGTTTCCGGATCAGGAAAATCGTCTCTTGCCTTCCGCACGCTCTATGCTGAAGCGCAACGTCACTATTTGGAATCCGGCTCGCCTTATGTCCGCAGGCTTTTCAACCAGATGAATATTCCAGAAGTGCACTCAATCCAAGGACTGCCTCCCTCAATTGCCCTATACCAGCAACATTCCGGCGCTTCAAGAAGGTCTTCGGTAGGTAAACGTAACATTCCTTCATATGTGAAAACATATGAAGGAATATCCAGCTTCAAGTAAATTTACAAAAAGGATGTCTAAATATTACTGATAAGATGGCCTTTTGGAAAAACAGACATGCTATTTTAACAATGAATTTAAATATTCATCAGTCACTTCCGGCAATTCTATTTTTTCGCCCTTTGCATGGGCGTTAGAAACGGCCTTATTAATTTCATTTAAATTGTTTGTGAAAGCAGAAAACAGATGTTCCGATAAATTTATAGCTTTATAACCACCCTTCCCTTGATATATATATATGCCGTCAACTAATTTAACATGACGATAAAACCGATAAGTGGCAACCCGCATCTTTGCGTATTCGCTTGTAGCTATAGGTTTAGCAGCGGTTATTACGGCGCTATTTACATCGAAATCAATCAATGTATCGGTTTTTAGTAATTGATTAACTTTTATTGACAAATCATTATTTGAAGATTTTGCATTTGAAATAGGCAAAGGTGTCATTGCAGTTTGATCCCTTTTGCAGCTTATGATTGCCACGCATATTAAAATTGATAATATTGTTGTTAACTTATTCATTGACTATGTTTTTTTATTTATTGTTGAGGATGTTGTATATTTTGAGCTGAAAACGAAATTAGTGCCACATCTGCATTAGTTGATGCGTTAAAATTCCAGGCTATAGGTAGTGGGTGTTTATAATAATAAGCTTTATAATTTTTAGAAAGAGGAAGTGAGGCGAAAGACCAACTATGACCAATAGGAGAAGTTACTTGTACCAAAGCACCAAGAATATTCAGATTTTCGGCAGTGAGAAGTATATCTTGACCACCGCCCCAGGCGAAATCTACTTCGAATCCTTGCGTAGGTACCGCCAGCAGAGCGGTGTGAGGTGGATTATTAAGAATGATTACCTGGGCATCCGCGAACGCCGGGACTAAGTTAATCGCTAGCAATAATGAAGCAATAATTTTTTTTTTCATGTAATGATAAATTAGATTAAGTTATTTGTTTACAGTACCAACTATTTACACCATGTAAATTAGCGGTATAAGTAAGATATTACGAATATATGTAATTTAATTGTCAAATCATACTCCTTTTTATGATACATTGGTGCATTATAAATGATGTTTTAAAGGATTATCATTTTGGGATAGCTTCTATTTACAAAACCAATCAAGCCGAGCCTAGTGTGTATGATTCAGGAAGGGCGTGTAAAGACACCTATATAATTAGAAAAAGAGATAAGATAAACCTTACACTCAAAGATGTCCGGTTAATCGTTGTTGCTTCTTTCTTTAGACTGATAGCCCCAAATACCATAGATGAAAAATGAATGATTTCCTAATCAAAAAATATCGAAAGCTCTTCTAAACATTGAGAAAGCATATTTTGAGGCTGAAATATCCCTAAAACGTGAAATTATAGCGGCAATTTCCCTGAAAAATTAGCGTGCCATGAAGATCAATACGCTTTAGTGAGCTATTTTCAGTTGATATAAGTGCTGCAGATATGCATGCTAATTTTTTTTTTTGGCAAGATATAGAATTTCAATTTTTAAGTTTGCTTAAACTCACCCAGGTTATTTTAAAGATACCTGGGTAAGTTTTTAAGTGGCAAAGAATTACTTTCTTCTAAATAGCCCGAAATTATACTTAAAGCCAATCAGGTAACTCGTATTACTATTTGCGTTCGTTCCTTTTGCGAAAAACTCAATGTTATCACCTTTTGCAAGCGGCATTTGATAGCCAATACCATAAGCTTGATAAAATCCGTTTGTCGCTGTGGTGCCATAATTGTAACTGGATCCTGTACCCATATACTGATGATTTATCGTTGAGTAAGCATCCTGATAGCCAAAATCAGCCGCCAGGTAAAACTTACCCATATAATATTTAGCACCAGCATAGAATGCATTTTGGAGGAGTTTAGAGTTTTTTGCTTGTTTACCACCATTATTACCATCATAAATAGCAGGATTGTTCTTTTGCGTATAAGCGATATTTGCGCCGGCAGTAAGTCCCCAATGTTTATTGAGCCGGTATTCATATCCAACCTCGGCTCCATATACGGGAGCCTTAATTGTAGAATTTAGACCGACAAACGGAGCGACATAAACAGAATGTTTAAGCAATGAGTCTTGAGCCATTATTTTGCCCACACCCAGTGCGCCAAATAACATAAGTAGAAGTGTAATTTTAGTTTTCATACTCCGAAATTATTGACTTCTTTTTTGTCTGCGTAATCATTAACCCTTTTTAACTTTCTTGACAATATTTAACAATTTCGGATATCTGTGGCTGCAACTGGTTCAAGTTTTTACATAAATCATTCTTTCTTTAAAGAAATATAGCATTGTAGGGTGGGAGCCAACAGATGGCTTTTTTACGCCTACTTGTCTTGTAAGATGGAATTGGAAAGATAGGCATGCTGCTGTATGAGTATGTAAGATTCTGGTTTTTATATACGGTTAGCCCTCTTCTTTTCCAGATGCGGTCACAGAAAATGTCGTACCGTGTAGAAACCCTAAACAACTTCATGTGATTTTATATAGATGGGTTAAAATACGGTTATTTTGTGTTAAAATACGGTCAGTATTATGTTTCAATTGTGTTTACATTTAATAAACGTTTTTCAGACGTTTATAAATGCTTATTATCTTCAGAAGTGATAATGAGTATAACTAACTATTAACCAAATATAACTAAATGAACAAAAGTCGAATCCTCTATAGGCAAGCACCTATTTAAAAGTCAGCACTATCATTTTCAGATAAGGAATATGTTGAAACAGAAATGGTTTAAGATTTCGTCTTATGCCATATTTCTTTGCTTATTATAATAAATGTCATTTTGACGTTTAAAATTAATCTTGAAAAGGAATAGGGAATGCTATGCCTGTTTAAAACCATCTAAAAACCACTAACCAAATAATTTTATGAGTAACAAACAAGGGTTAAGCCCAAAAATTCGTAATCTGCCTGATTTATTGACCGGGTCTTTCAAAATAATGCTATCACCAGTGATGAACAGACAGCAAAAAATGAAGAAAATTAAATCCGGTTTTAATAGTATGGGATTGGCAAAATATGTCATACTTTTTCTCGCCTTTTTAAGTATTAATGCCATGGCCCAGAATTCAATAACGGTAAAGGGTATTGTTAGGGACACGACAAGTGGACTCCCGGGCGCCGTAATCAAAATTGTAGGGGCTACGAATCAAGGAACCGCTACAGACAATTTTGGCCGATTCGAAATCAGGGCTTCAAAGTCGGCGATGCTCACCATAACATGTATAGGATTCAAGCCAAGGCAAATCTCCCTTGCTTCAAAATCAATTGATGCAGGCAATGTGATCACTTTAGATATCAGACTTGAAAGTAATACAACAGAGCTACAGGAAGTTGCAGTAACGGGATTTGGTAATACCCAGAAAAAAGCGAGTATGGTTAGTTCGATCACAACGGTAAATGTGAAGGATTTAAAAACCCCTTCATCAAACCTGACTAATGCCCTTGCCGGGCGTATTGCCGGAGTGATTGCTTTCCAAAATAGTGGCGAGCCAGGATTGGGCACTGATAACTCGACTTTCTATATCCGTGGTTTATCTACGTTTGGCTCAGGTAAAAGAGATCCACTCATTTTAATTGATGGAGTGGAATCCTCGGCTACCGATATGGCGCGCCTGCAACCAGATGATATCTCGGATTTTTCTGTACTGAAAGATGCTGCGGCCTCGTCAGTTTACGGTGCAAGGGGGGCAAATGGGGTTGTCCTTATTAATACCAAAATGGGAGTGAACGGAAAGCCCCAGTTTAATTTCAGGGTAGAGAATAGAATGTCGAGGAATACCAGGGATTATGAGTTTGCAGACAATATCACCTATATGAAAATGGCGAATGAAGCTTCAATAACACGCACTCCAAATGGAATTGAACCCTATTCCCAAAATAAAATCAACAGTACTGCAGCCGGTGAAGATACATATCTGTACCCGAATAATAACTGGTTAGACCAGCTGATCAAAAAGCAAACGGTTAACCAGGGCTACAACCTGAATATATCAGGTGGTACTAACCGTGCCAGGTACTACATTGCAGGTACCTTAAACCAGGATAACGGTAATTTAAAAGTGAACCCGATTAATAATTTTAATAATAATATTCGCCTGAACAACTATTCAATCCGGACGAATATAGATCTTGATCTCACCAAATCAACCGTATTAGTTATTCGTATGTATGGCCAGTTTGATGACTATCAGGGACCGATCGGTGGGTTTGATGGTTCAAGGCGTATCTCTGGCGGTGAGCAAACTTTTAGAAATGCGTTAAACGCAAATCCGGTTATGTTCCCTGCTGTGTATCCATCAGGCAAATTGCCCTTCATTGAGCATCCGCTTTTTGGTTCTGCTCAAACACGCAATACCGACTTGAGTTTAAGTTCTACCTTGTATACCAATCCTTATGCGGAGATGGTAAAAGGATATCAGGTTTACAAGACCTCGAACCTGCAGCCCCAGCTGGAATTAAAACAGGATCTGACTGCTTTAACAACGGGCTTAAGTGCACGGGCAATGGGGTATTTACGCAGGACTTCCTTTTACAGGGTAAATAGAAATTACGATCCATTTTTTTATTCTGCAGTGATTAATGCCCAGGATCAATCCTATAATTTAACCGCATTAAATGATGGTGGACAAAATTCGATAGGTACCGTTGGAACAGAAGTACTAAATTTTAGCAGGGATGCAAAAGATATTGACTCAAGGATGTGGCTGGAAGGTTCGGTTAATTATAACAGGACTTTTAAGAATAAACATGCGGTTGGAGGGATGCTTGTTTCTTATCTTTCAGATTATGAAAACGCCAATGTTGACGAGCTGATCCAGTCTTTACCTTCGAGAAACGCAGGTGTTTCAGGAAGGTTTTCTTATGGGTATGACGATAGATACCTTGCAGAATTTAACTTCGGTTATAATGGCTCTGAGCGTTTTGATACGCGTAACCGATGGGGGTTCTTTCCCTCTGCCGGTATTGGCTACCGGATTTCGAATGAAAAGTTTTTTGAACCACTGAGAGGTGTAATCTCTAGTCTTAAATTTAGGGCTACCTATGGTGTCGCAGGAAATGATGCCATTGGAAAAGTAGAGGACCGTTTCTTTTACATGTCGCGGGTAAGTTTAAACGACTATAGTTATGGCGCCTCTTTTGGTAGAAATGACGGAGCTGCATTATATAGCCGTCCTGGTGTTTCCATATCCAGATATGCAAATGCTGATATTTCTTGGGAGAGGTCAACGCAATTAAATATTGGGATGGATTTGACAGTAGGAAAAGGAATTGATGTAGTTGTGGATGTTTACAAGCAAAAACGAACTAACATCTTGCAACCTGCAGCAAATATTGATAATGCAGCGGGCTTAATGGCAACAACTTTTTCTAATTTCGGAGAAGGTACATCCAAAGGTGTAGATATGTCTGGAAGCTATCGGGCAAATATTTCCCGTGATTTTTCGATCAATGCCAGGGGAACTTTTACTTATGCTACAACTAAGATAGGTAGAGTTGATGAACTTCCTTACCCCGCATCACTATCTTACCTATCGAGAAAAGGAACAGCATTTAATCAAGCCTATGGATATATTGCTGAACGGTTGTTTGTTGATGATGAAGAAGTTGCCAATTCACCCGTTCAGTTTGGCGATCGTGGTCTCAGGGCAGGTGATATTAAATACAGGGATATAAATGGCGATGGGGTCATCAACACAGATGATCAGGTTGCTCTTGGTTACCCTACAGAACCAGAAATTACTTATGGTTTCGGATCAAGCTTTAGGTATAAGAAATTTGATTTTAGTTTTTATTTCCAGGGATCGGCCCGCTTTTCGTTTTTCATAGACTCGGAACAAGTTCAGCCATTTTATCAAAGTGGTGGTTATCAGACAGGTTTGCTAAAGGCAGTTGCCGACAATTATTGGACTGAGACAAATCCTAATCTTTATGCCTTTTGGCCAAGATTAAGCACTTGGAGGGTGCCGAGCAATAATGTAACATCAACCTGGTGGATGAGGAATGGCAATTTCCTTAGGTTAAAAAATGTGGAATTTGGATATACCTCTGAGATTAAAAAACTGAATGTGAGAAATATCCGCTTTTATTTATCGGCAACTAATCTTTTCATGTTGAGTAAGTTCAAGATGTGGGATGCAGAAATGCGTGGCAAAGGAATGAACTATCCACTCCAATCACTTTATAACCTAGGCTTACAGGTGAGTTTATAATATAATATCTAACGGAAATGAATAAGAAAAAAATAATTGCATTAGCTGTCGTTTTCACAGTCTTTTGTAGCATAACATCCTGCAAAAAGTATCTGGACATAGTTCCTGACAATGTTGCTGTGATCGAAAATGCATTCAAACTTCGTATCGAAGCCGAAAAATATCTCTTTACCTGTTATTCTTACTTACCCAAAAATGGGGATGGCTGGTATAATGCCGGAATGATGTCGGGTGATGAAATCTGGCTGCCCCAAACAGACAAGGCACATTGGCATCCAGCCTTCCAGATTGCCCAGGGGGAGCAGAATAGAAGCAGGCCCTTATTTAACGAATGGGGTGGAGACTTAAAAGGAGGAGACGGAAGATTTAACTACCTCATGATGTTCAGGGCCATACGCCATTGTAACATCTTTCTTCAAAATATCAAAGACGAAACAAAAGCGCCCGATCTGGGGATAGCTGAACGGGAAAGATGGATCGGAGAAGTAGAGTTTTTGAAAGCCTATTACCACTATTACCTGATGAGGATGTATGGTCCTATACCGCTTATTGATGTAAATGCACCCGAATCCTCGGATCCTGAAGGGCTTTATTATAAACGTGCCCCAATAGATGAGACTGTAAATTATCTCTCGGCACTTTTGGATGCGGCGGCTGAAAAGCTGCCACAACGGATTTCTGATGAGAATAAAGAACTGGGTAGAATAACCAAACCAATTGCGCTTGCTGTCAAGGCAAAACTCCTTTTGATGGCTGCAAGTCCGCTATTTAATGGGAATTCGGATTATGCTGGCTTTAAGGATAAAGAAAATACAACATTTTTCAATCCGGTGTTCGATCTTAAAAAATGGGAAAAGGCAAGGGATGCAGCCAAAGCGGCAATAGAGTCTGCGGAGTTAAATGGCAGTGCCCTTTACACTTATACTAACGATTCATATGGCTTAAGCGCAGAAACAAAAACTCAATTGAACATCCGCAATTCGGTAACCACCAGATGGAGTACTGAACACGTTTGGGCACTTTCAAACAGTTATTTTGTGAATGAGGCCCTTTGTATGCCACCAATGGCAGGCATCGCAAATGTGGATAGATTCCAGTTACAAGGTGTTTGGGGAGCTCCGTTGAAAATTGCGAAAATGTTCTACAGCAAAAACGGTGTACCTATTGAAGAAGATAAAACACTGGATTTTGGTAATTATATGCAAACCAGGGTAGCCACTACCTCAGAGCGTTTTACAATTGAACCTGGATTTGCAACGGCAAGACTTAATTACGACCGTGAGCCAAGGTTTTATGCTGATCTGGGCTTCGATGGAAGTAAATGGTATATGAAGGATGCGACCAGCACAAGTAGCGACGTAAACTCAGTATTCGTCCAGTCAAAAAATGCAGAGCGATCTGGATTTGGTCATTTTACCAATTGGAATGAGACGGGTTATTTTATTAAAAAACTTGTTCATTGGGAGTCCACTACGAATACCAGCAATGCCCCAAGCTGGAAGAGCTATCCCTGGCCGGAAATAAGACTGGCTGATCTTTATTTGATGTACGCTGAAGCTTTAAATGAAGTGGAACCCGGTTCCGTTACTGCAATCAGCTATGTAGACCGCGTGAGAACCAGGGCCGGATTAAAAGGTGTTGTAGAATCATGGACAAATTATTCCAAGAGTCCATCTAAGTATACCAGCCAGACTGGCCTTCGGGATATTATTCGCAGAGAACGCCTGATCGAACTGGCATTCGAAGGTCAACGATTCTGGGATCTCCGCAGATGGAAACTATCTGGCGAGGAACTCAATAAGGATATCACGGGACTAAGTATTTCGGGTAAGACAACCGAGAGTTATAATATCGAACGAACTATTTTCAGCCAAACATTTATAGCGCCGAGAGATTATTTTTGGCCGGTTGGAGACAATGAAATCAGAAAGAACCCCAAACTTGTAGAGAACCCTGGATGGTAGTATTTATTTTAAAGATAAAAATCATGAAATTAAAGAAAATAATAAATTACTTACTGCTGTTCACATTGGTATTTGCCCTGTTTTCCTGTAAAGAGGAAGAACTTGGTGGTCCAACAGAGCATGACGGAACTGTTCCGCAAATGGTAAGTAATATCCGTGTTGAGAATCTGAGCGGTAAAGCCAGAATTACCTACAAGTTACCAAACGATAAGAATTTATTGTATGTAAAAGCAGTTTTTAAACTGGCTAATGGAACTAATTTTGAGGCCAAATCCTCCTTTTATAAAGATACTGTTGTAGTTGAAGGATTTGCCGATACACTGGAGCATCAGGTATCACTGTATTCTGTAAGCAGGAGCGAAGTACTTTCGCAACCAACTATGGTAAAAGTGAAACCCCTGGAAGCCCCATTTCTTAAAGCATTTAAAAGCATTCAGGTTATCGATGCTTTTGGTGGATATAATCTGGCGGCTACAAATCCAACACGGGATAATATTTCCATAATTGTAATGAAGATGAATGTTTTTAAGCAATTTGAAGTCGATAATTTTAGGAGCATATTTACCCGTACTGACTCAATTTTATCGAAAATCAGGGGACTGAGTACAACAAAGCAGGAATTGGCAATTTTTGTTAAAGACAAATGGGGAAACAGCTCAGACACGCTTTACAAAACAATAAATCCAATATTTGAAGCCAAGCTTGATCCATCACTTTTCCGGGCTTTGGTATTACCTGGCGACGCTCCTCAGGTTACCAACGGTGCTGCGCTGAATTATGCCTGGGATGGCAGACTCGGATGGCCTTATACAAGTTTTACCCATCAGATCAATGGTGGTAATGGGCCGCATATGGTCAGTTTTGATACTGGCGTTTCTGCGAAATTAAGCCGGGTCTGGATTCGCCCTTTCCCTGAAGGAATAAGATATTATTATCTCTCTACGATGAAAAGGTTCGAAATCTATGGTTCCAGTAGCCCAAATCTAAATGGAGCTTTAGACTCAAGCTGGATTCTGCTGGGTAGATACGAGGTTAAAAAACCTTCTGGATTGCCTTATGGGAACGATAATGCAGAAGATCAGGCCACTGCAGCAGCTGGTTTTAGCTGGGACATTGATCTCGCTGCTCCTAAAGTGCGCTATCTGAGGATCAGATGCCTGGAAAATTGGGCAGGCGGAACCGCGCAAAGTATCAATGAAATAGAGGTTTATGGCTCGGTACAGTAAACAATTTGATTCATTATTTAGAACTAAGGAGATGAAATACAAAATAAAGAAAACCGTCCTTGTTTCCCTTGCAGCAGTAGTGCTGTTTGGTTGCTCTAAGCCGGATGATTATAAAAAATACCTGGATGGAGGAGATATCCTTTACTCGGGTAAATTGGATTCTGTTAAAATTAACCCAGGTAACAATCGTGTACAGTTGACCGGCCTTTTAAAAGCCGATCCGAAAATCAACAGGATTAAAATCCTCTGGAATGATCAAAAAGATTCGATCGAGTATTCGGTAAATATGAATACAGATCCCCGAAAATTCAGTCAGATTTTTAATGTTGAAGAAGGGGTACGCAGCTTTTTAGTGTACACTTTTGATGCTGCAGGGAACCGTTCTATTGCTGTTAATGCCGTAGGGCGGGTTTATGGCCCACGTTATGCTGCTTCATTAACCAATCGTGTAATTGGCAGCGCAACCCAGGCCAATGGCGAAACTGCCATTGATTGGCTAACCATTGATCCTTCGGCCGGACCTTTCGCTACTGAAATCAGGTACAATTCGACAACCGGATTAAAAACTGTCAGGGTACCTATAGCAAGCGAACGTACCGTGTTGAATGATCTCGCAGGCACGGCCTCTACAATTAGCACCAGGACCTTGTACCTGCCCACTAAATCAAGTATAGATACTTTTTATACGGAATTTGTTCAGGTTGGTGTTTTAAAGGATGTTACTGCTCAGTATCTATCAAACACCAGGATACCCTTTACTACCAGTGTGAAGGGAGACAGATGGGGAATCCCAACTGGTTGGACAACCAACGATGCTGTGCGAAATTTCAGGCAGGCAGCAGGCGTATTTTATGGTGGGGTAGATGCCTGGTTTGGCGGCCCTCAACTTGCTATGGAAGCGGGATGGTCAGCAGATAATATGGTTACAATTACTGATGGTAAAATTTATCAAAGTCCTGTTTTACCGGCCGGGTTGTACACCTTCGAAATGGATATCCCCGATTGTACCGCAGGGGGAGACTTCTACACCGTGGCAGCCGACGGAGATGGCATACCTAATACAGGCAACATCACATCTTCATTGGCCTACGCCAAGACTAATGCAAAAGGTACATATAAGATTACTTTTACATTGACTACCGAAAAGAAAGTGTCGCTTGGTTTCGTTGGCAATGTTCCAAATAAAGGCGCTGGAGATGGTACATTCTGGAGAATTAGTCAGGTTCGCCTGAAATATTTGCCCAAAACTAATTAGGTAGTTTTCGTGAGCGCCAGATACATTCTGGCGCTTTTTTTATAATTTCATTGTTTTGGGTTGCCGATTCCGGAAAAAGCTTTTTGTCGACTCTGTCTGGACCCATCAGCTGTAAATTTCAAAATTATTACAAAAAATAATTAATGGTTGCTTTAATTCAACTTTATTAGTCAGACTAAAACCTAAATTCGTTTATTGCTTTCTCATAATTTTGCTCATCAAACCTATAGAGGTTCGGAGCCTTATGTGCTCCACCTTTTCTGGGTTCGTCAAGTTTGATCAGGATATTGTAACGCATCATTTTTCTGTAGAAGTTTCCCCGGTTCAACTTTTGTCCAAGTATGGTTTCATATAACGATTGTAGCTCTGGCATGGTAAAGGTTTTGGGAAGCAGGTTATAGCCGATAGGTTTGTAGCTGATGTGTTCCCTTAACGTACTTAACGCTTTTTGTAAAATTACTGCATGATCCATCACCATATTAGGTAGTTTATCAACCGGGATCCACTCACATTTGTCAGAAAAATTATCTGCAACAGGAGTTACCTGTGTATAATCCACCAGGGCGTAATAGCCGATGGTGATAAAACGTTGCTTGTGCCATAGATCATCCGGATAGCTTTCAAAATAGCCTTCCGAGCGGTTAAGATCGCCAAACACACCAAAATTATTCAGAAAGATTTTATCCGCTCCACTCCGCTCGAACAAGATCCGCTTTGCTGCATCATCGATAGATTCATCTTTGTTCACATAACCTCCCGGCAGGATCCAGTTGTCTTCATTTTTCATTTTCAGCAACAGTACTTTTAAGCTGTTATCGCGAAAGCCAAACACCACACTATCAATTGAAATATGGGGCAGGGATTTACGCCACATTTCGGCACTCGCATCTTGTATCTCTTGAATAATCATTGCTGTAAAGTAATGTTTTTTAGACACCGAAATTAATAATTTGTTTTTCTTAATTAAACATCTTAATATTGCTTCATAATGAAGCAATGAGAAGTCGCTTGATTTTTTCTAACCAATTTATCTCGCCTCAAAAATTTTTATGCTTCAAAAAACAATCAATAAAATATCAGATAGTTTAATTATTCGTTAGTTATGAGCACCCCTAAAAGCATTTTACTGTTTTTAATGTCGGCATTTTCCATTCCTATATTTGCCCAAGATCCTGTAAAAAGAGACTCCATCCCACAAAAGAAAATTGTAGAGAAAAAAGAAGAAGATAACCGAAATGTAATGCTCAACGCAGCAAACAATACCGGGCCAAGAGATGTAAATATTGGTCTTCCTTCAACTGTTGGAGGTATTACCATCCAGGAAAACGATTTGCCTGTAGTGTATTTTTTCTGGCCCGAACTGCCTAACAGAACATGGCGCCAGAGTGTAAGCCTGGCCAAAACGGGCCTGCTAAAAATAGGGGAGTCGGTTATTACCACTGGCGATCTGGGTTTCGCGGTAAACTCTTATACCAAACTGGGAACGCCAAAGTTCGAACTGGCAGGTAATTTGTCGGCCAGTCATTATGGTTGGCTTAAAGGCGATGTAAATGTTTCCGGGCCATTATCCAATGGCTGGTCTTATGTAGCCGGTATTTATCAGAACTATGATCCAAATTCATTTGATGTTCAGTTTTCTAACTATTCTGATAAAACCCAGATTTATCGTGCCGGTTTAACCAAACGTTTTAAAAAGGATAAAGGTGAGATCAGTTTCCTTTATAAATATGCCAAATCTATCTCTTTAACCAATTATGCGGTTTTCCAGTATAAGGAAAACGGGCAGGTGCAAGAATTGGATAATTTCAGGATCGGTAGGGATTCTTATATTATCAATGATGGAACGGTAAAAGTTAAAGATATTTTAACCGGAGAATTCAGTTATAAAAATTTAGGGAACAACGATGCTGCCTCAACTTCCCAGTCTTTTGATGTGCTGGGAAATTATAAACTGGCTAACGGATGGAAGTTTAATTTTTCTACCCGTTTCAGGTATGCAGAAGCAACAACACTTACAACTATTCCGCTAAGTATTTTCCAAACTGCTTCAGGTGGTGGATTTTCTTATCAATCAACAGGGGAGGACTATGCCGGAAATGTAAATTCGATGTTGGCTTTGAGCTCGCCAAAGGTGCCTACGAAAACGGCCATGTCCAGGTTTGAAATTACAAAAAAAGTAAATAACCATGATTTAAGAATCGGCTTAACCGAATATTTTTATGATGTAAACAAATTTACCTCGAGCCGTTCTTTCTACTACCAAACCGTAGAGGCCAATCCCCGGAAATTGGTTAGAAATACTGCAGGCGGTAGTTCAAATACCGATGCGGATGGTTTTTATAACTATAATGTTGGCGGAGAATATCATAATGGATACGAAAATAAATTATCGGCTTATTTTTCTGATAAATGGGAAATTTCAAATAAACTATCCCTTAACTATGGCCTGAATTTACGCTACCAAAAAGTTAAGGGCGATTACTACTTAACCCCAAGAACCAGTGGTTTTGTGTTTGATCAGCGTCAGAAAACCTATATCGATAATAATTGGTTCCACCTTGGCGGATCTGTTAATGCGGTTTATAAAATTACCGATAAGCTGGGTCTGTTGGCTGATTTTACCTATGCAGAAAACAATGGTAGGCTAGAAAGTTATTCTGGAGCTGTTGTACCCAATGTGGATAAAACAAAAAGTCCGTTAGGTGCATTTGGGATTTATTTTAACCATGATAAATTTAGTGTAGTTTCCCAGGCCACCTATCTTACCAGAAACAACTATCAGGCACGGCTAAACCTGGTTAATCCAGGCAATGGAAGCGATTCTCAGGTGGCTACTGTAAATTATGATATCCAGACGGTAGGCTGGACTACCGACATTGTAACCAATCCATTTAAAGGGTTTAACCTGCACTATCTGGTAACTTTTCAGAACCCGATCTATAAAAACTATAATTTTAACGCTTTTGGTAATAGTTACTCTTACGATAATAAAAACGTACTGGAGATTTCTAAAATCTTAATGGAGATCGATCCGAGTTATACCTATAAAAACGTAAAGGTTTGGGCAAGTTTCCGATATTTCAGTAAGCAGTTTGCCAACCTCACTAATGCGCTTTATTTCGCCGCAAGGTGGGAAACCTTTGGAGGTGTAAACTATAAAATTAACAAACACTTTGATTTTGGCGTAACTGCGGTAAACTTCTTAAACCAGACCGGAGCTAAAGGGACAATCAATGGAGCAGAGCTGATTACCGATGCCTCAGCTTATTATAACCAACTTTTAGTAGGCTCGTATATCCGTCCGTTTACTGTTGAGGCCTCACTTAATTTTAGGTTTTAACATCAGAAAGAGCCACATGTAATAATAAACAGATGAAAAAAATTACAACAACATTAACCCTGGGTGTTTTAGCCTGTTTTGCGGTAAATGCACAGCAAAACGATGGTTTTACGCTGGTAGAAAATAACAATGGTGCAACACTCGGTTATTCGTCAGCCTCAGGCCTTAAAATTTTAACTATTGGGGGTAAAAAATTTAAGGATTTAAATAAAAACGGTAAGCTGGACAGGTATGAAGACTGGCGTTTATCTGCAAGTGAGCGGGCTAAGGACCTGGCCTCAAAAATGTCGGTTGAGCAGATTGCAGGTTTAATGTTATACAGCCGTCATCAGGCCATGCCGGCAGGGATTTCGGGTTATAATGCAGGCACCTATAATGGCAAGGTTTTTCCGGAAAGTAAGGCCCAAGCCTCTGATCTAACCGATCAGCAGAAACAGTTTTTTAAGGATGATAATCTTCGCCACGTTTTAATCACCAGTGTGCAAACGCCGGAATTGGCTGCCATTTGGAACAACAATGCACAGGCCTTTGTAGAAGGAATTGGCTTGGGGATCCCCGCTAACAATAGTACAGATCCGCGAAATACCGCTTTAGTTACCAGCGAATTTAATGCAGGTGCCGGAGGCAAAATTTCTTTATGGCCCGATGGTTTGGGCATGGCGGCTACCTTCGATCCAAAAATTGTGCAACAGTTTGGCCAGATTGCCGCAAAAGAATACCGCGCACTGGGCATTGCTACGGCTTTATCTCCTCAAATAGATTTAGGCAGTGAACCCCGTTGGTACCGTATTGCCATGACCTTTGGCGAAAGCCCTTTATTAACTACCGATATGGGCAGGGCTTACATTGATGGTTTTCAAACTTCTTATGGTAAGCATGAAATTAAAGATGGCTGGGGCTACAATAGTGTAAATGCTATGGTTAAACATTGGCCGAGTGGTGGGGCAGAAGAAGGTGGCAGAGACGGGCATTGGGCTTATGGCAAATTCGCCGTTTATCCAGGTAATAATCTGCAGCAGCATATTGATCCTTTTGTAAATGGTGCATTTAAATTAAATGGAAAAACAGGTAAGGCTTCTGCCGTAATGCCCTATTATACCATCACTTTCGATCAGGATAAAAAGTACAACGAAAACGTAGCCAATAGTTACAGCAAATATATAATAACCGATCTGCTGCGCGATAAATATGGTTATGATGGTGTGGTGTGCACCGATTGGCTGGTTACCGGAGATGAGGGTAAAACGCCAAACCTATTTGCAGGAAAGCCCTGGGGAGCTGAAGCCTTAAGTATTGCAGAAAGACATTACAAGGTGTTAATGGCAGGCGTTGACCAGTTTGGTGGTAACAACGATAAAAAACCGGTTCTGGAAGCCTATAAAATGGGCGTTAAAGAATATGGTGAGAAATTTATGCGTGCACGTTTTGAGCGATCAGCAGTGCGTTTACTGAAAAACATTTTCCGTGTAGGGCTTTTCGAAAATCCTTATTTAAATGTAGCCGAAACTAAAGCTACTGTGGGTAATGCCGAGTTTATGAAAGCTGGATATGATGCGCAGCTTAAATCAGTAATACTCTTAAAAAACAAGGCAAACATTTTGCCGCTCAAAGAAAAGAAAACCGTTTATATCCCTAAAATTTATTCAGCTCCTACCAAAGATTGGTGGGGAGTTTACACACCTGCCAGGTTAGATTATCCTGTAAATTTAGAGTTGGTTAAAAAATATTATAACGTAACCGATAATCCCGATCAGGCTGATTTTGCCCTAGTTTTTGTGACCAGTCCACAGAGTGCCGAAGGCGGTTACGACATTAACGACAGGAATAACGGCAGCAATGGTTATGTGCCAATTTCATTACAATATGGCACTTACACCGCAGAATATGCAAGGGCAAAAAGTATTGCCGCTGGCGATCAGGTAATTGACCCAACCATTAAAGATCGCAATTACAAAGGCAAAACGGT
The DNA here is from genome assembly GCF_014947265.1 of Pedobacter sp. MR2016-19. Classification (NCBI taxonomy): domain Bacteria; kingdom Pseudomonadati; phylum Bacteroidota; class Sphingobacteriia; order Sphingobacteriales; family Sphingobacteriaceae; genus Pedobacter; species Pedobacter sp. MR2016-19. The sequence continues at coordinate 67,258 of NZ_JADCNK010000007.1, read as the reverse complement.
TACCGCTGCCAATACTATGGATTTAAGGACCATTTTAGATACCAAAGAAATGATGAAAGGGAAACCAGTAATTGTTTCGGTTACAGCGTCAAAACCAATGGTCTTTAATGAATTCGAAAAGGCGGTAAATGGTATTGTACTAAATTTTGGTGTATCAACACAGGCTGTTCTGGATATTATTTCTGGCAGCACAGAGCCATCAGGCCTGCTTCCGGTACAGATGCCAGCGGATATGAAAACCGTTGAAGAGCAAAAAGAAGATGTGCCGTTCGATCTGGTTCCGCATCAGGATACCGAAGGCAACCGTTACGATTTTGGCTACGGCTTAAACTGGAAAGGTGTAATTAAAGATGCCAGAACAGCGCAGTATAAAGTTGTGAAACCATGAAAAATTTAAAGTTCGTTTTAATTCAGTTCACTAAAATATAACATCATGAAAAATAAAATTACCTTAATACTGCTAGTCGCTTTAAGTTTCTCCGTGTCGGTAAAAGCCCAAGAAACTGTTAAATTATACAATGGCGTTGCCCCGGGATCAGAAAATTGGAAACAAAAGGAGGCACAAACCTATTCCGAACTGTTTAAAACAGAAGTAGTTTACAACGTTACCTCGCCAACTTTATTGGTTTACAAAGTGCCGCAAGGTGTTCAGAATACGGGAACAGCCATTGTAATTGCGCCTGGAGGAGGTTTCCAGAGTTTATCCATCAACAGAGAGGGAATAGACCTGGCCAAAAGGTTAAGCGAAAAAGGAATTACGGCCTTTGTGCTAAAATACCGTTTGGTAGAAACCATCACTAACGACCCTGCAAAAGAAATGATGGATAAGTTGAAAGATCGTGCCACTTTTGAAAAACAGACTGCACCCGTAATCGAATTGGCTGCAGAGGATGGTAAAAAGGCACTGGAATATGTTTATGAAAATGCATCAAAATTTGGTGTAAAAGCCAGCCAGATCGGGATTATTGGTTTTTCTGCTGGCAGTACGGTTGCCATGCAAACGGTGTTAAACAATAATACAGTTTACATTCCAAATTTTGTAGCCTCTATTTATGGTGGTCCGGCGGCTGATTTGCTGCAAAAACCAATGCCAAAAAAGGTTACCCCAATGTTTGTTTGTGCAGCCAGCGATGATCAGTTAAAGCTTGCACCAAGAAGCATCCAGTTATACAATAAATGGCTTGATGGTGGCTATCCTGTAGAACTCCATATGTACGAAAAAGGTGGCCATGGCTTTGGTATGGGCAAACAAAACCTACCTGTAGATAGCTGGGCCGATCGGTTTGAAGATTGGTTGAAATATCAAAAGTTAATGAATTAATAAATATAGATTATGAAAAAGAACCATGTTAACGGGGTGCTTAAGCTTTCGCTGATGGGGGTATTGGTATTTGCCAATATCTCCTGGAAAAATGCTTCCACAAATGGAAAAAACCCAACCTTAACCATAAACAGTTTTACCTTTGAAGATATGAACAGAAACGGTAAACTGGATAAATATGAAGATTACAGGCTTCCGATAAGCGAACGGATTGATGATCTGATCAGCAAAATGACCGATGAAGAAAAAGCATCAATGCTAATGGGTACGGGAATGCCTGGTTTCGACGGACTTACACCAGTTGTTGGCGCTATTGAAGGCCGGGTGCCGGGTGCTGCGGGCGGTACTTACAAAATTAAACGGTTGGGCATCCCCGAAATTATTGTGGCCGATGGCCCGGCCGGTCTGCGTATTAAACCCATCCGTGATAACGATAAAAATACCTATTACTGTACCGCTTTTCCTGTTGGTACTGCATTGGCCTCGACCTGGAACCCAGAATTGATTCAGCGTGTTGGTAAAGCCATGGGGAATGAAGTGAAAGAATATGGTGTTGATGTGCTTTTGGCACCTGCTTTAAACATCCACCGCAATCCGTTAAATGGACGTAACTTTGAGTATTATTCAGAAGATCCCTTAATTGCCGGTAAAATTGCAGCAGCGATGGTTAACGGTATCCAATCGAACGGGGTTGGTACTTCGATCAAACACTTTGCGGCAAACAACCAGGAAACCAATCGCCTATCCATCAATGAGCACATCACCGAAAGGACCATGCGAGAGCTTTATCTGAAAGGTTTTGAGATTACCGTTAAAGAATCAAATCCCTGGACGGTGATGTCATCTTATAATCTGATCAATGGAACCTATACCTCTGCAAGAAAAGATCTTTTAACAGATATCCTCCGTGATGAATGGGGATTTAAAGGTATTGTAATGACCGACTGGTTTGGTGGTTACGCTGGTTTCAATGCTTTAAAAGCAGGAACAAGCAATGTGGTAGCACAGCTAGAGGCTGGTAACGACCTGCTCATGCCAGGGCTTCCTGCGCAAAAAGCAGCCATTTTAGAAAACATGAAAAACGGAAAACTTTCTAAGTCTGTAGTTGATACCAATCTCAGGAGGATTTTAGAATTGGTTTTTAAATCGCCAACCATAGCCAAATACAAATATAGCAACAAGCCTAACCTTAAAGCCAATGCAGAAGTAACCAGAAATGCTGCCGCTGAAGGAATGATTTTGCTTAAAAACAACAATAACTTATTGCCCTACACTGCCAAGGCAAAAGCAATTTCGGCCTTTGGCGTAACTTCTTATGATTTTATTGCCGGTGGTACCGGAAGTGGCGATGTAAATGAGGCATACACCGTTTCCTTGATAGAAGGTTTAGAAAAAGGCGGTTATCAATTAGATGCCGAACTGAAAACATTGTACACTCCATTTGTTGCAAAAGAAAAAGCTGCAGAATTGGAGAGCCGTAAAGAGCGTGGTATTTTGGCTTTGCCACAAAGATTGCCAGAACTTGAATTAAACAAGGAACTCATTGCTAAAAAAGCAGAAACTACAGAACTGGCCATTATTACGATTGGCAGAAACTCCGGTGAAGGAGGGGATAGAAAGGTTGATAACGATTTTAACCTTGCTGCAGATGAAGTAACCCTAATTAATAACGTAACTGAGGCTTTCCATGCAAAAGGGAAAAAAGTGGTGGTAATTTTAAATATTGGCGGGGTAATTGAAACTGCTAGCTGGAAAGATAAAGTTGATGCGATTTTATTATCGTGGCAGCCAGGCCAGGAGGGAGGAAATTCTGTTGCAGATATTATCTCGGGAAAAGTAAATCCATCGGGTAAACTAACGATGACTTTCCCCATAAAATATGAAGATACGCCATCGGCTAAAAACTGGCCAGGTACACCTATCGCGAATCCGGAAAACGTGACTTATGAAGAGGGGATTTATGTAGGTTATCGCTATTTCAATACATTCAAGGTAAAACCATCGTTTGAATTTGGTTATGGTCTGTCTTATACAAATTTTGAATATACCGACCTTAAATTGAGTAGCAAAACTTTTAATGGAAAGTTAACCGCATTCATTACGGTAAAAAATACTGGCAAGGTTGCCGGTAAAGAAATTGTACAATTGTATCTTTCAGCACCACATCAAAATATTGATAAACCCGTTGAAGAACTTAAAGCTTTTGCTAAAACCAAGCTACTTAAACCTGGTCAGTCAGAAACTTTGCAGTTAACCCTGTCTCCGAAAGATTTAGCCTCATTTATGGAAAGTAAAAGTGCCTGGATTGCTGAAACTGGAACCTATAAAGTGGCAATTGGCTCATCATCTTTAAATATAAAACAAACTGCTGAATTCTCTTTGCCGAAAGAACTGGAAGTGGAAAAAGTGCATAAAGCGTTTGCATTAATTGCTCCAATTAGCGAGCTGAAAAGTAAATAATCTACGAGGCTGTATCAAAAGTGAAATCTAGGAGTTAAGGCTAGAATTTATTTCGTTTCCCGTCATTCTCGCGCAGGCGGGAATCTTAAAGCGCTTTGAAATAGCATTAGGATTCCCAATTAAATTGGGAATGACGGCGTATCAAAATATAATTTGCTTAGTGAAGCCAACTTAAATCTTTTTGATACAGCCTCGTTTTTTCAATATTGTATTTACTCGGCAATCCATTTGTCGGCCACTTTGCACTGAAATGGAGGGGTGCACTATTAGTTAAATATATAATGGATGGTAGAAGCTCCATAGCCCGGGAAGAATGATAAGCTCTGAACAACTTTCTTTACGCGGATTATTATTGTGCTCTTCTTATGGAAAAAATCTGACTGGCAGTTCATCAAAAGGAAAATACAAAAGCTATTTCTACTATCATTGTATTTCGCCATGTCGATTTAGGATTAATGCAGTAAAGCCAATAAGGTTTTTGAAAAGGATTAGTAAATCTTAAACCAATAAACACCTGGATTGAATGAAGAGTTTAGTTAATATATCTGATTAATATCTAGTTGCGTAAAATAAAAAACGAGACAACCAGCTTAAAAAACTGATTTGTCTCGTTTGGTGCTACTGGCAGGACCGTTATCGAACTTTTTCATCGATGATTTAAAACGAATTGCGGAATTGATGATCAGTATAAAAAGGAATTTATCTATCCAAAATCTAAACGAAATATTGATTAGTATCTATTAAAAAAAATCAAGAGCAAATCAGGGAGGGTACTTTGTGCTTTCCAAAAATACTGACAAATAAAAAGATATAATTACAGTGTTATTTTGGATTGGTTTACAAGCTTGAGTTTGAAGCGGGTTCCGTCGAGGAATGCTGGTTTTGCAAAAAAAAACAATCATAATTACTTGAATTATGATTGTTTTTTCGACTGATAAAAGGATTATTTATTTAATGAATTCAGTTCTGGCCTTGCCCTCGGCATCTGTTAACTGGATACCAAGTATTTTAGCGGCTGTTGGGGCTACATCTTCAAGGTTAATGGATTCCAGAACAATGCCTTTTTTTATTCCCGCACCTGCAATGATGAATCCCGTACGGATTTCGGGGCTATCGGGGAAATATCCGTGGGCGCCACCTTTTTTAGGGACAGAAAGTGGTCCGCTGGCGTTATCTTGTATGTAAACGCCCTTAGCGGCAGCCAATGCAAAGCTGGCGTGTGGATCTGCACCGATTTTGTCAAGCTCGTCCCGTTCTACTATTCTGAACATCTGTTTGTACTGGGCAGGTAGATTGGCCAGTTTCTGACGTACTTTTTTAAGGATAGCTACATCTTTACTATTTTTAAGATGAAAAAAAGTAGACCCTCCGGCAGATTGAAATTTAGCAACCGGTTCTTCTTTTCCTACTTTACTATCAATACTCAGTTCACTCAGCCAAACGTTTGGTGAGAGTGTTTTCTCAACATCTACAAATCCGTGATCACCGGTAATAATTATCGCAGTACTGTCCTGCATGCCTGCTTTTTTAATGGCATCCAATAAATTCATTACAGCATGGTCTGCCGATGCGACAGCCCTGCTTACGCCGTCACCAGATCTCCCTTCTTTATGCTCTGCACCATCAACTCCCGCAATATGTATGCTTAACAGGCTCGGCTTGTATTTTCGAAGGATATAAGCTGCCATACGGCTGTTATTCTCATCCATGGCCAAAGAACTCAGGTTTAAATCCTCCATATCGATATCTCCAATAGCATATTTTTCCATTTCCTCCAGCAAGCCTTTAGGGGTTGCCAGTGTGGAGATTGCGCTCTTACGATCGGCCATATTGGTTTCTGACCAAATTTCAGGTAAATTATAGTCTATCTCTGCGCCAACAGAGATAGGCCAGGAAACAGATGCAGATTTTAACCCTTTTTTTCTGGCAGCCTGCCAAAGCGTTTCTGCTTTAATTTTTTTGGCATCAGTAGTCCATTCGTATTTGTTGTCCTCATTTGGCATGTTGTTATAAGTAATGCCATGTTTAGCAGGGAAGGTGCCGGTAATCAAAGTCGTGTGAGAGGGGTAAGTTACGCTTGGGAAAATGCAGCGCACACCTTTTGCATAAGATCCGTTTGCCATGAGCTGCTGCAGATTTGGCGTTGGCCAGCTTTTGTCCAGGTAAAAATCAGGGCGGAAACCATCAATACTCACCAAAACCACGTATTTAGCTGTTTGCGCCTGTGTACTGATAGAAATGGCGATAAGGAAGATCAGGACTATTGTATTTTTAAAAATGTTCGGTTTCATTTCTTTAATCAATTAATAAATGGGAAAATTTCTTTTGCTGTTTTATTACCAACCAGCACTTTGTTCATGTCATATTTCATGGTAACTACGCCACTTGCGATATTATTGGTAAAATCATCCATTCCCCTGTTTTTAGGGATAAATGAAGGAATCTGCGCAATAAGGTCACTGGGTTTTACATTTGGGTTGTTTAATTGTTCAGTTTGGGAAACCGGAAATTTAATGCCCAGATCGGTCATCCTTCTTCCTTCTGAAATGAAAACTTCCTGTCTCATTCTATAAACAAGGTACAACAGCGCATCTTGGGTGCTTGCAGCATCGATATCTGCTGCGGTTACTTTTGTGCCTGAAATTGTTGAAATATTAATGTTGGCTGTTTTTCTGTCTAATACATAACCAGCACGTTCCACATCAGTATCATCAAACTTTACCTTCACCGCGGTCAAGGGGTAGTCGTTTCGGTTACCGCCGTTCCGCGTTTCTTTTACATCACTAAAAGTAGCAACTGGTCTCTTGGCAATTACATCTGTCAACAGATTTTTTAAAGTTGTTTTTGCACCGGTAAGATCATTACTGGAAACCTGGATTTCGGCCAAAATCAGATAAGCTTCTTCACCTTTGAGGTAACTTACCGGTTTCTGGTCGAGCGCAATCGTTCCGGTATTATAATATTTCGGATCCAGAAAGTCCAGACGGGGAAGTGGCGCAAACTCATTGGTTGTTGAAGAGAAAAGATAGGTTTGAAAATCATTTGAAGCTGAATTCTGCCCATCAAAAACCTGTTGTTTCAGTAATAATGGGGTTGTCATTACTGCCGTTGCAAATGTTCTTGCCTGTGCCGCATCGCCAAGATCATAATAAACCCTCGCCTTCAAAAGTGTATATGCTGCTTTTTCAGTGGCGTTGGTTTGTAAGGAAATCGCCTGATCCAAGGAGGAAATCGCCATTGCATAATGTTGGGCTGGGGAAAGCACAGCCCCTTTAGCGGTACCTGGGAGACCTGTAAACAATTCTCCACTTAGCACATGCGCATAAGCATTTATAAAATACATTTCTGCTTTTTGTACTGGAGTGGTTGATTTATCCGCATTGACAACAGTGGTTAAGCCGTATTCGGACATTTCCCTTAAACGTTGAATTGCAGACTGGATATTGTTCACATCCAGATCAAAATTGTCTATCTGCGGAATATCAAACACTTTGTTGCTCAGGGTTCTGTTGTTGAAATAATTGTCTGATACCAGTTCTGTATTCACGATGACCTGGTTCATGGTCAGCGCCATCTGACGCTTTAATCCCGACAACCAGGTGGTTGCAACGTTGGTTGTGGTCAAATAAACCTCATCAGTAATGTTGGGGTTGTCTTTTGCGCAGCCTGCAAGCAGGATACATGCTATTGTTGCTGTAAGAAAGTTTTTTATATATGTTTTCATTTGTTTATCGTTAAAAATTTACCCTTAGTGAACCTACAAACTGTCTTGGTGCCGAATAGGTAGAATATGATATACCTCCCGTTGTGGCACCGTTCTGTCCCTGAGCACTTCCACTGATGGTTGTTTCCGGATCAAAGCTCGAAGTAGCGAAATTTAGCGGGTTAACTACCGAAAAGCCTAAATTGATGCTTTTAACGGCTTTTTTCCATGCGGCAGGTTTAAAGTTATAGCCTATGCCAATGGTCCTGATTTTGATATAATCGGTTTTTTCTACAAACATATTGGTGATATCAAGCCATCTTGTTCTGCCACTCTTATCGATTTCTGCCTGAGGGATTCCTTCAGTAGAGGTGCCATAATTAAACCTGAACTGCCTATCAAAAGAAACTGCATAAGCGCCTTTCTGGTAATCTGCATTGGCAAAGAAATTAAATGATTTGTACTGGAAATTAATACCCATGCTACCGAACAAATCTGGTACTGTTGTGCCCAGATTTTGTTGTGCAGTGGTGCTCACAAGCAAACCCTGATCATCAAACACTCCATAGTTTCCTCTGATAAATCCGATCGGATAACCTTCCTGTACTACTGTTTGTACCGTTCTTGCACTAAAACCGTTAATGTTGAATGGTGCTGCACCACCAGAACTGATTACTTTGTTGTACAAGGTATTTACAGACAGATTGAACCTCAGACTGGTGTTGGTCGTTTTGATCGGGGTTAAAACAGTATTGAATTCCAGTCCACGGTTTAAGATTCTTCCTGTGTTCTGTAATTGACTGGTCTGTCCGGTTGAAGGTGCTGGCGGAACTACGAATAAGGCATCTTTGGTGATGGAATGGTAAAATCCGGCCGAAATGATAATCCTGTCATTTAAAAAACCAAGGTCAATTCCACTTTCAACGGTTGTGGTTTTTTCAGGTTTTAAATCGCTGTTGCCCGCCTGGCCGAATGAGGCAGCCTGTTCGCCGTTAAAACCGATAAAAGAAATTGTTCTTTCATTGGCAAAAGGGGTAGGAAAGTTACCTGCAATACCATAGTTTCCGCGGATTTTAGCGGATGATAATATTTTCGAAACAGACTGGAAATACTTTTCTGCACTCGGAATGTAAGAAAGTCCAACTTTGGGATAATACTGGATACCGATGTTCTTTCCGAAAGCCGAGTTCCCGTCGCCACGCAGGCCTAAATCAAGAAAGATTTTGTTCTTATAACCTGCATTCTCCTGCAGATAGATTCCGTAACTCGTTACAGCAGAATAATACTCATCACCTGTACGGGTTGCAGCAATACTGATGGTCTGGGCACCGTCCCTGATATTGGTTCCGGTGTACTGGATCTGGTGGTCTTCGTTGCGGAAGAGCTGTCCGCCGGCAGTAGTAATGAAAGAGAAATCGCCAACCTTGGCTTCATACTGTCCATTAAATTCGAAGGTGAGGCCAAGATAGTTCCTGTCAAAATTGTCGATGCTACCCTGATTGGTAATGGCGGTATTAGTGGTATGCGAAAGGTACTCGTTGGTGGTGATGATGTTTTGTCGCTGGGCACGGTAATCTACTCCTCCGGTAGCTTTGAAGGTCAGGTTCTTTAATGGCTGATATTTAAATACCTGTGAAGTCTGGAACCTGTTTACATTGATACCGTTGTTCTGCAGGGCTTCGGCTTTATCTACATAGGCTTTGATAGCCGCAAACTCATCGTCGGTCATCGCATCGAGGTCACTCTTAAACCTTGGCCCTGTGATGGATGATGCTCCGCTCTCAGCAAACCATAGGCCTGTATAACCGCCCTGGTTTCCATTACGGCTTCTTTTGTATTTGTTGCTGATGTAACTGAATGAACTCTCGTAAGTTACTTTTGTACCTAAAGAAGCCCTGAGGCCTGTCCTAAGGTCAATCCTCCTGTTGCCGTTCTGATCGTGGATCTGCGTACCCGTACTGTTCTGGTAGCCGCCCGAGAAACTGTAGCCGAATTTGCCATCGCCACCGTTCAGGGCGACATTGTGCTTCTGATAAAAACCATCCTGCATCAGCAGGTCCTTTGTGCGTTTAAAGTGGAGGTAATCTGTTGTCGGTGTTTCAATGCCCAACTGGGTTTCCAAAGTGATGTCGGTTTTATCGGCTCCACCTTTTTTGGTGATGATCTGGATCACGCCGTTGGCTGCATCAGAGCCATACAGGGTAGTTGCGGCACCGCCGTTAACAAACTCGATCTTTTCTATATTGTCCATTGGGATATCAGAAATCGAACTGATGGCGGCACCTGTAGCACTTCCACCGCCCAGAGCTGCCCTTGTATTCAGGTTGTCCATCCTTACCCCATCTACATAAATAATAGGGGTAGAGCTGATGAAAGCTGAATTGACACCTCTCGAACGGATGATGGAAGTAGCACCTGCCTGCCCGCCCGTTAACCTGATCTGTGCGTTGGGAAGTTTTGACTGCAACAACTGGTCGATCCTGGAAGCAGGGATATCCCTGATGTCTTTTTCAGAAATGCTCACCACATTTGATGAGAGTCTTCTTTTGCTCACATCTATTCCCTGTCCGGTAACAACAATTTCATCCAGGCCCAAAAGGTCTTCTTCCAACTGGATGTTGATGGCTACGCTTGTAGAATTTCTTGCAACCACAAACTCCCTGCTTTTAAAACCTATCGACCTAGCTTCAATTATTACATCCTGCTGATCCGTTGGAACAGTCAACTTGTAATTGCCCTTGCTGTCAGTCTGGGTTATTGCGGTGCCGCCTTTCACCCTGATACTCACGCCGGGTAAACTTTCTCCGGTACGCTTATCGGTAACCGTGCCCGTCACAAACATCGGAGGCAGGATCTTTTTGGTATTGATCAAGATGTATTTATTGCTGATCTGCAGGATTTCTACAGGTGAATTTTCCATCAGCTCATGGAGTATGTCTGCTACGGATTTCTGCCTGGCCTGGATATTAAAGGTTTTTGTCTCGGTAAAGCGGTTGTTCTCATAACCGATTACAAAGGGTGTTCTCTTTTCAATCAAATCCAGTACCTTCCTTAAGGGCAGGTTTTTTACCGAAAGATCTATTTTGATGTCGTTCATAGACTGCCCCGCAGTTGGGCCTGCGAAAAGCAGTGCGTTTGAAAGAAAAACAAGGGCTATTGTTAGCTTCATTTTTAGGATAAAAAGTGACCATGTCGGGTGTTTGCAACCCGGGTAATAATTTTGCATATTTGAATAAGTTTTTAATGTTTTAAGCGATCATTGGAAATGTTGGGCATTGCTTCAATGCCTTAATCCTGCCGGAAGTGTTGGCTCATTTCCGGCTTTTTTAATTTTTTAGTACCTGTTACATAATCTTTATTTTATAGTGATCTGATTGGTTTGGTAGGTAAATTTCGCTTTGGTAAGTAGGGAAAGGATTTCCATTACCCTGTTTGCCGGTTCCCGGTTAAAGCGAACCGTATATCTTTTGCCTTTATCCAACGCTCGACTAAAAACTACCTTTAGGTGATAGTATCTTTCAAGCTGCTTTGCAATTTCGCTTAGGGTTGCATTATCCAGGTATAGTTTATTGTCTTTCCAGGAAGAAAGCAGTGAAGCGTCTTCTGTTTTAAGGTTTACTGTCCCGGTAGGTTTATCAAAGGTTAAACTGGCATCTTTTGTCATTCCCAAGGCAAGTACTTCTTCGCCTGCTGCTGTCTTTCTGGCTACCCTAACTTTTCCGGTGGCAACCGCAATTTTAATCCGATCCAGGTCCGGATAGGCATTGATATTGAATGAGGTGCCAAGTACCGTTGTGGTAAGTATACTGGATTTTATAATGAAAGGCTTTTTTTTATCTTTTGCTATTTTAAAAAAAGCTTCGCCTGTCAGCCTTACCCTCCGCTCATGTGTTCCAAAGTCGGCGGCTAGTGTGAGTGCACTTCCTACGTTTAGCAGTACCACCGAGCCATCAGGTAGGGAAATCTCCTTGGCGGCATGCTGCGTTGACTTAAATGTAACTTCCTGTTCCGGTTTTATGGGAAAATGGTATTTCTGATAGGTGAAAAGGCCTGTGCCCAACAGGACAAGAAATACGGCTGCATACTTTAAATACAGCAACCATGGGCTTGCTTTGCCTGAAAGGAGGATCTGCCTGTTCAGGTGCATTTTGATCGAACGGCCCAGTTTGTGTGCAGCATCCAGGCGATCCAGGTCGGGTACATCATGGTTCTCCTTACCTAGCCCCTCATACCAGGAATTGACGGCAGCGCGTTCTGCAGGGCTTACGCTTTGATCCAGGTATTTCTTAAGTACAGATTTTAAAGCTTTTTGATCTTTGTATTGTGACATCGTTACCATAGATATCACCCCAGTAACGATCAGGTACTTTAAGCAGATGTTAACATTACATCAATTATTTGTGATGAAGTAAACAGGCAACGGCCAGGACGCGTATAATAGATCCATCCGAATTGTATTTGCCTAATTTAAACCTGATGATGCCCAAAGCCGTACTGATGTTGTTTTTAACGGTCTGTTCTGAAAGAGATAATTTTTTGGCGATTTCCCTGACCGGTAGATCGTGTTCGCGGGACAACCGGTAGGGGACCTGTAATCTTGCAGGCAACAGGTTGACTTCGTCTTCTACCAAACCCTGCAGCTCGCCCATGAGCAATGTATCGTCGGTTTTAACTGTTGAAGGGGCCTGTAGTGCTTTTGATAAAGCCTGCTCGTCGGCAATTGTTATTCTTGGCCTTGAAAAATGGTTGATAACGGCATATTTAGCCGATCTGAACAAATAGGGGGCAAGGCTGTCACCTGTTTCAATGGTAATGCTCTTTCGGTTTTTCCAGAGACCCAGAAAAATATCCTGCACGATATCTTTAGCATCGTCCTGATTTTTGATCTTCGACCATATATGTCTGTATAACTCTTCCCAATACCGGTCTATTATAGCGGTATAGGCCAGGTGATTGCCCGCTTTTATCAATTCAAATAAGCTACTGTCGGACGATAGATTCATAAACTGAAGCAAAATTACGGGGCGAGTATGAACTCCATATTAATTTTAGGTAAGATGTGCCGATCATCTTCGAAGATTTCATCCCTCATCTCCCACGAAGCGGTTTTGACTGCCAAACTGCTAATTTGGATGGCTGCTTAAGATTTTAGTTTTTGCCCGTACAGAGCAATATGTCTGAAATTAACAAAAAAATCATGCTGGATTTATAATCCGGCCATACCTTTGCGATGTAAATATTTGGTTGATATTATACAAAGTTTAGTTAGTTGATCACGATAAGTCATTACGGATGTTCTGACTTATCGGTTTTAAAATCAGGATCTGTCTGTCCCACTTGCTGTCAAATTACTTCTCTACATTTTCGAGGTCCCGAATAGATGATCTACCATTTGGACACTTCTTTTTAATGATAGTTTAGGCATCCTGCTAGCTAATACAGGTTTATACCGAAGAACAAAGCGCTTTGGGTACTCTGGCGCGTCAAAATGCGCAGCATTCTTGAGCACAACTAAAAACAATATTATCAGCGAAAAACTACCAATCCGGGGGAAATATTGAATTTGAGGGATACATCTATTTTTTTCAGTTCGTAATGCAGGCTTCAGTAACTCCGCAAATCCTCGCCACGTCTTTTTGAAGCAACTTAAGTTAATGAGTTTCTTTCCAGTAAATCTAATCTTGATGCAAATAAGGAAGCTGGTTTTAATTTATTGGTCAGTTCATATTATGTCATAATAAGGAGGTAACATATCACTATTATTTAACACTTATTTAACGATCCGGTCTTAGCTTTGGTGCATAAATATTTGGTTAGTATTTATAAGTTTGGTTAGTTGATACAAAAAGCTCAGATGGATGTCGGAGCTTTTTTGCATTTCAAGGCGACATTCTGTAGAAACTCATCTGAAAAATCTTACCGTCTTGACCTTATAAACACAAATCTTATTCACGTCATTCAGCCATTTTGCAGATAGATAGCATCAATGTTCATCACTTGTTGTTTTCATGTCAGTTTGCTATATGCTCTGGTTTATGGAGTGTTAAACCATTCATAATCATTTCTGCGTTGTTAATATAATGATGATTTAATGTTGTGTAAAAGTTATCGTAATTTTACCAAATGCAAATTGCAGTATACGTGATCTACGAACTGCTCATCAGGTTGCAGGAGTTAAACCCTGCCGTCGGTGAGTATCTTCTCAATAACCAAACAGATGTTGGCACCCTGGTGAGAACCACCAGCGGATCTATTGCTATACCCAATGATATTCTTTTAAGGCAGTTCAACGACCCAGCCTCTATTAGCCAGCATGAAATACTAAATCTGCTTGACGGCTTCAAGCCAGGAAACTGATAAAGTATCCCTCTCATCTTTTAACGATTTAAGGGATTTTATGCTTTAAAAAAAAAAGCCTTTTTAATGCCTTAACGGTGTTTTTTGACTAAACATCCCATATTGGAAAAATGGAATTTTAGCTTGCCCAATTTTGGTAGTATAAAATTTAATTGTATAGCCATGAAAAAGGAAATATCCATAGCCGGACTAAAGGGCTGTGAATTCAACGGTGCCTACTACCCGAAACTCAAGTGAATCCGGCAGCAGCCACGCCAGAAGATTAGGCAGCTCCTGCGCTCCTTTCTTCTATTGGAACCATACGGAATAAGAGTGCAAGATACCAATGAAAAGCTGACTTAACGAAGCTTACCACACCATTTTTTCAAGCATTCTTAAGTATAAATCTAAGTTCAGAACCGCTTCAGGATCGGGCAAGTGCAAGCCCGCGTGGTCTTAGCAAGATGTATTTTTGTCCACAAAAATATCTTGCCGTCCTTGAGGCCGGGGGAATCACTCGGAACTCGTGATTCCTTTGAAACTTCTAAAAGAGCAGGCCATGTCAATGTAATTTGCTCCTTTGCTTTAAGCTGCCTGACCTGCATCATTTATTCGTTTCCATGTCAGTATATAAGGGGGAAACTTAATTATTTGTTAACATTAGCAGCCTAATTTTACATATGCCATTAATCTAAGCATAAGCACCATGTGGAATAGATTACTCATTTTTAAAAAATGTTACTATAGCTGTATTTGGCTATTATTGCTATTTTCTCTTACACAGAGCTCCTGTAAGAAAGATAATAACCCTCCAGACTATCCGGCGGGCTCCAATCAATATATCAACAACTGGGTATTGGATAGTATGAAAGTCTATTACTACTGGAGTAGTGAGCTGCCTTCCAAACCCAATTTTAATGCTGAACCTTCTGACTTTTTTTCCTCGATTAAAAATTCACGTGATAAGTTTTCCAGGTTGACAAATCCCGCTGTACGGGAAAGCTACTATCCTTCTCTTGTCCATAATTTCGGATTTGAGCTGGTCGTTTTTCAGGAAAGTTCAGGGGAGGTGAAAACAAATGTTGCTATGGTGGTGCCGGGCACCCAGGCTCAGACAATCGGATTGGAAAGGGGAAGCATCGTAAAAACCATCAATGGAACGAAGCCATCAGGTAGTAATATTGCAGATTTGATCCAATCCGCAATTGCCCAACGTAAAATCAGCCTTGATATTGAAGGGAAGGGGGAGCTTACGCTCGGTGCAGCCCTGATTTCCGAAAATCCGGTATATCTGCATAAGGTGTTTAACAATGGAGGAAAAGCTATTGCCTATTTATTTTATAACTCTTTTGAAGGGAGGTCAAAATATGATTTAGAAGCCGCATTTGCTTCCTTTAAAGCGGCAAACGTTTCTGAACTGATTATAGATTTAAGATACAATCCTGGCGGCGACATTGGCATGAGCGCCGCACTGGCAGCCATATTATCCAATGTAAACCAAAGCGATATTTTTGTCGAATATCGGGGAAATAAAAACGCAGGAACCCGCAGAGAATCATTTGAAAAAACCATTTCTAATATTGCTCCGGGATATTCCTTCAGCTTTGATGAATTAAAAGCGATGCGGCTAAATTTAAACAGGGTGTTTGTGCTAACCGGAACGCACACTGCATCAGCAGCCGAATTTCTGATAAAAGGACTGAAGCCATGGGTCAATGTTATTCAGATAGGCGCGTCCACACTCGGTAAGGATATGGCTTCCTTTGCGATCAGGGATGGTAATAGCAGCAAAAATAACAATTGGAGTATCGAACCCATGATTTTCAAATTGTATAATAGCAACAGCGAGGGAGATTACCCTTCCGGTTTAGTTCCTGACATTTCCGCAAATGAGTTTAGCGAAGCGCTCGTTCCTTTCGGAGATGCTAATGATCCGCTGATCAAAAGCGCACTGGCAAGGATAAACGGAGCGGCAAGGGTTAGTACATTTAGTGCTAAAGCAGCTCCACGGTTACTCTATGATTCAAGGGAATTAATGGATAAAAATGCGGGACAGGTAAAAATACAAAGGTTGCCTTAGCGGCCAATTAATGTTAACACAGAAATAACATTCAGATAATCAAAGGCTACATTCATTATAAATAACTTTGAAATTCTAACGCGTCTACCATGGAAAGTTCAGAATTAAATATCGTAAAAAGATTCATTGAAGGTGATGAAAAGGCCTTCGATCAGGTCTTCAGCATATTGAGCCGTAACATTTGGCTCTACTTCTACCAAAACACCCGTTCTCGTGAAATAACGGAAGAACTGGTTCAGGATGCGTTTTTGCGTTTATGGAAGTACCGCTCTAATATCGACCCGGAGCAGGGGATCAAAAAATATCTAAATACAATTGCCCGAAGTATTTTTTACAACTGGATTCAGGAAATGGCCAAAGAAAGAAAAATGCAACTGGAATATACCGATCACTACAAGCATGGTAATTATGATGTTAAGTGTGAAGATGTTTATATCCGTATGGACTTCAATTCGCTGATCGAAAAAACTCAATCTATTCTTTCAGAGAAAAGAAGAAGAGTTTTTTTAATGTCTAAGGTATCCGGCTTGTCTTATGATGAGATCGCGATTGAGCTCTCTATTGGTAAAGAAACCGTGAAAGACCACATCTCCAAGGCAACACGGAAATTAGCCGTACTCAATCATTCCGGGGATTATTTATAGCGTGCTCCCCTTTTGCCAATTGTAGCGTTTGATTAGGCGCCTTTTATAAGGTTTGGTTCTTTAATAATTTAAATAGGTGTTAAGCTGTCCAATTATGCAGCAAATTTAATTATTTATGATTATGAATGTATAGGCTGCGGGATATGCTCAGTCGAACCACCTAAAATGACACCCCCTCGTCTCCTAAAAAATATATTTTCATACAGAGCCCCCCTTACCCCTTAGTTTTACTGTATATATCACTGTAACCGGTCAAATAGGAAATTGTCGGCGAGTGATAAAATGGACAACAACAGAAAAAAAGAACTTTTAAAAAAGTTTGCCGACAGAACACTAAGCCCTTTTGAGGAACAGGAGTTTTGGGAAATGGCATCAAGCGGTGAACACATGCCGTTGCTTAAAGATGATGAAGAATTGGAAATATCCCAATCGATTGATATACCCCATGACATTGAACAGTCCTTAAATTCCATTAAAAACAATATCTCTTCAAAAATAAGTCCTGGTAAAAAGCAACCGTTAAAACTGGTTTACAAAGTTGCAGCAAGTATAGCTGCGGTTCTGTTTCTTTTTGCGGGAGTTAAAGGTTTTCAATACTACAGCTTTATTCAGGACACCAAAACCTTTATTACGGTAGAGGCAGGATTAGGAAAAACGTTAAAGGTAATCCTTCCTGATAGTTCAGTAGTAACCGTTTCTTCAGGATCTGTGTTTCGCTATCCGAAGGCTTTTTCCACAGCAGAGCGTAGGGTATATCTTAAAGTTGGGGAAGCATTTTTTGAAGTAACCAAAAATCCGAAAAAACCATTTAGTGTAGAATCCGGAGAACTGCAGACCACTGCCTTAGGCACGTCTTTCACTGTAGAATATAACCCGGTGTTTCATTGGGGTAAAGTAAACCTGTATACCGGTAAGGTTGCTATAAAGCCGACAGACAAGCGTTCATCCCGCCCAGCGATTCTTCTCACACCAGGAAATGCCTATGAATATGTGGGTACAAAGGAAACCTTAAGCACATTCGATGTTGAGCCAGGTAACCCCGTTGAAAAAGGCCTTGTTTTCGAGAGGGCATCTTTCAGCGACGCCGTTTACAGGATCGCTTCATGGCACAAAGTCAATATCATATTTGATAATGTTAACACGAAAGATCTTTCTGTTAATGGGGATTTTAAGGGTCGAACCATTGATGAAGTCATTACAACCATTGCATTTATTAATAAACTCAAATTCACTAAAACAGACAGTTTAACATATACATTCATGAGGAAATAGCGCTACTAAAACTAAATAAAAAAGAAAGTGCCGTTCGGTAAAACGGCACTTTACAATGCGGATAGCAAGCCCGCTACTAAAAATTAAATTTTTATACAAAAAAATATCGTAAAAAATTTCTCGAAAATATGCATTTTTCTATACATATCCTAACGGATAGTTTAATTAAAAACTTTCACAAGATCCTTAAATTCAATCTCCTATATCTGTTTATTGTATTGGGTTCGCCTTTATTTGCCCAGGCTTACAGTACGATCACCAGTCCTGTGAGTATTCAATTTAATAATAAAGTAAGCGCAGTTACCCTTTTTAAAGAACTGGATAAACAAACAGGCTATAAATTCTATTACGACAATACGATAGAGAAAGTACTGCTGGAAAATATCAGCTACAGTAAAACCCCATTAAGTAAAGTGTTGAACGATCTGAACCGTTCAGGATTCAGTTTCTCGGTTAATAACAAATCAGTTGCAGTTAATTATACCAAACCACAGGAAGCAGGGACAAAAAAGATACAACCAGGTCGGATTGCCGGCAAGATCGTTGATGATAAGGGTGAACCACTACCAGGTGCGAGTATAAAACTACTGGAGCGGAACAAAGTTATCAGTAGTAGCGTAGATGGTACCTACAGTTTTAATGTAGAGCCTGGCAACTACACCATAGAGGTAAGTTATATTTCCTTCCAGACCAAGCGCATAGCTGACGTTATCGTTAAAGATGGTCAGTTAGTTAAACTGGACATTGTGCTGAAAACTGCTACCAGTTCTTTGAGCGACGTAGTCGTAAAGTCATCTTATAAAAAGGAAAGTGTAGCTGGTCTTTACGCCCTGCAGAAAAACGCAGCTTCGGTAACAGATGGTATCTCGGCGGAGCAGATTGCCCGTACCCCGGACAACAATGTCGGGGCTGTATTAAAAAGAGTTAGTGGCATTACTACTTTAGACAATAAATATGTCGTAGTCCGTGGACTGACCGAGCGATATAACCAGGCACTTGTTGATGGTATTACAATGCCAAATACCGACCTGAACCGCCGTAATTTTTCCTTCGATGTAGTACCGGTCGAATTGGTAAGTAGTATAGTGGTAAACAAGACGGCCACACCTGATGTATCTGCAGAGTTTGTGGGTGGCCAGGTGACCGTAAACACGCTAAGCATCCCAACCCAAAACTTCACAACAATTAGCATTGGCGGGGGCGGTAACACGCAGAGCACAGGCAAGGATTTCCTGTCAGCTGGCACAAGGAAGGGTAGTGATTATTTCGGATTTGATAACGGAGACCGTAAAAAGCCTGATAACCTTGTTTTCTATAGTTTGGCCAACCAGCAGGACGACCCACGTATTGAAGCAACGGACGCAAATGGGTTCAAAACCGGATACGCCGGTGCCATTGAGCAGGGCAAAAAATTTAATCCGGATGGTTTCCGTTTGTATAAGTACAAAACAGCCCCCAACCAGAACTATCGTTTTACTATGGGCCGTTTGTACGATATCAATGAGAAGAAGGAACTCAAAATTGGCTTTGTTGCAGGAGTGACTTATCGCAATACACAGCAGGTTAATACTTTTCAGTCCGCAAGGGGCTTGGCTGTCACGCCTGATTATTATAATTCACCTGACACGGTTGGTCATGGTACCGCATACCAGTTTAACACTAATCTGGGGGCAGTTCTAAACGGCGGGATACAAGGGAAAAAATTCAAGATTAATGTGCGCAATTTATATACGCGCACCTTTAATGAAGATTTTTATGTGGGTTATAGCAGAGATGAGGGATCAGGGCGGAAGCAGAACACTAATTTTGCAGACCCTGTATTCAGTAATATCAATCAGCATAAAATAGATGCAGAGCACAGCATTGGTAACAAGGGATTAAAATTTGACTGGAGCCTGGGTTATACCGGATTGAATCAGGAGCACAAAGATACCCGTAAATTCTCCTATTATGCTTTGGACAATACTTTTGGGGATAAACCATACTACCAGGAGCCAAATGTTACCACGACGGGTACGGTTGTCGGAAATTATGTATGGGATTATCGTTTCTGGACAGCGATAAAAGAGCACGATTACAATTGGGCATTAAATATAAGCTACCCTTTTAACTTTTTAAACGATAAAAGCCTGATTAAGGCCGGATACACGGGATGGAACAAAAAAAGGACACAAGATATTGCCCTGGCTAAAATATATGCGCAGCGTGGGGCAACAGGCTTTATCGATCCTTATGAAACTTTGTTAACGCCTGAAAGAATCGGTTACGGTTTGTCTCAAATGTATTATTACCTGGATAATGAAAGCGGTGGCGGGATATTTGACGCGGATTCTAAATACCATGCAGCCTACTTAATGCTGGATCAGCGTTTTTTTGAAAAACTGCGTTTGGTATATGGCCTGCGTGCGGAAAATTTTAATCTGGCAAACCGCCAGGAAGAAGAGATCAGAAGACGCAGACTGCAACAGGCGCAGTACCCTGATATAATTATCAACCAGGAGAATCCGATATTGACCGGGGAAAAAAACTGGAACTTTTTACCCTCTATCAATGCCACTTATAGCCTTAGTGAAAAAATGAATGTCAGGGCAGCCTATGCTAAAACCATGATCAGACCCGATTTCAGGGAAACCTCTACTTTTGGCTTTCCAGATCCGCTGTTGCAGGCAACCATAAGGGGCGGTAATTTAAGCAGTACCAAAATTGAGAACATCGACCTGCGTTATGAATTTTACCCAAGTGCCGGAGAAATTCTATCGGTATCGGGTTTTTATAAATACCTGGATCGTCCGGTCGAATTGGTCAACTTAAGCCCGGGCAGCAGCATCCTTACGCTGACTTATCAAAACCAGCATTCAGCAAAGAATTATGGTATCGAAATGGAGTTCCGTAAATCGCTGAACGTAATCAGCCCAAGTTTGGCCAATTTTAACGTCTTTGGTAACGCGGCTTATATCTGGAGCGAAATTAAAACGATTATAAAAACAAACAATCCGGCCTATGACCCTGCTAATCCGGACAAAGCGCCAGAAAAAATAGAGGTTATACAGCCCCTAAAACGTCCGCTTATCGGGCAGTCGCCTTATATAATCAATGCGGGGTTAGGGTATCAGGACAAATTTTTGGGTGGCACGTTGAGTTTCAACCGTTCCGGTTACCGTTCTTACATCATTTCCGCAAATCCTGCTGAAACAGAATTTCAAAGGGCGCGGAGCCTGCTTGATCTGCAGTTGAGCGGAAGGGTCCTTAAACAAAAGGGTGAGATTAAATTAAACATCAGCAACCTGTTAAATACTGCTGATCAATATTACATCAATTCTCAATCGTGGGAAGGCGGTTATACCGAAGGCTTTACAAGGGTTAAAGGAACAGATAATTATGAGCCGGAAAACCAGGACAGAATGCGTTATCAAATGAAATATGGCCGTACTTACAATTTGTCTTTTACCTATAATTTTTAACAGCGCGTAGTATCTGGGTAAATAACTCAATTATTTGATATACAGATAATTACATAAATAAATAACATTAAATTAACAATTGAATATATAACTTAGCAGTACTAAAAATTAAAAACAAAAAAATGAAAACAACATTGAAAAATCTAGGCATGACAGCTACGGTAGCTCTCGGTCTTTTTACAGGCGGCTGTAAAAAAGAATTAGGCAAGGATGGTAGCGGTAACTACGATCATGCAAAAACAGCAGGTTTCAGCAACCCGTCGCAGTTGAGTATCCCGGTTAACGCAGATGGCGTAATTCAGGACAGTTTCGACGGTAACGCTTCAGACAACATCATTAACCTGACCAGTAGCACAGTATGGTTAATTGATGGTGTAAGTTACGTGCCAAGCGGTAAAACCCTAAAAATCGCTCCTGGTACAATCCTTTCATCAGGTGCATTTAAATCTTACACGGCAACTGAAGCTGGAGTTAATATTACCAAAAACATTCGTGGTGTTTTAGTGGTAGTAAAAGGTGCAAAACTAGACGCGCAAGGAACAGCAGCCCTTCCAATTATATTCACCTCGCCAAATGCTCCTGGTAGCAGAGCAGCAGGTGATTTTGGTGGTGTAATTTTATTAGGAGATGCCCCTATAAACCAGCCGACCACCACAGTTATTGAAGGTTTGCCAACTCCACCATCAGGTGTTGACATTACTTACGGTGGAACAGACAATACCGATAATTCAGGAACTTTAAAGTACGTTCGTATTGAATATCCGGGATTGGTATTGTTCGCCAATAACGAAATCAACGGTTTAACTTTGGGTGGTGTTGGTTCAGGTACCACTTTAGATCACATCCAGGTGACTTACTCTGCTGATGATAGCTTCGAGTTCTTCGGTGGTACAGTAAATGCTACTTACCTGGTTGCAGCTGGTGGTGATGATGATGATTTCGATTTCGATTTCGGTTATACCGGCACTATTCAGTATGCAGTAGGTCTTAAAGCATTGAATTCAACACACAGTACTTCGGGTGGTGCGTCTGATGCAAACGGTATCGAGTCGGATAATGATAAAACTGGCAGTGGTGCAACACCAAGAACCACACCAGTGCTTAAGAACTTTACAATCTTAGGTACAAACACTACAAATTCGATTCTTAGAGCTGGTGCTCGTTTGAGAAGAAATTCTAGTTTTGATATTCAGAATTCAGTTTTCGGCGGTTTTCCTACTGGCGTTATCAAAGAGAATTCGGCTTCAGGCACTTTCACTACCAACATTTTGCATGCATTTACTGCAGCGGTAGTTGGTGCGGAAACACCTAATAGCACTGCTACAAATGCTAATAGCTATCTTCAGTTTGGTGCTATAGGCGGATTATCACCATTCTATCTTGGTGATGCTACCGCTTACAATGTAGGCCAGTTAGTGCCACGTGCAACATCACCTGCTTCAACTTCTAGCCCGTATGCTGGCGCTATTGCACCAGGTACTTCTGCTACAGGCACTTGGTTACAAGGCTGGACATTGCTTACTCCACAAAATCAAGTTTATTAATTAAACTCTTTTAAAATAAGGGCGGCACCTTTTAAGGTAGCCGCCTTTATAAATTTAAATCGTTATACAAATTATATGTCAAAGTTTTTTACTTTATTTTCTATATTAAGCCTGATGCTTTTTTCCTGTAAAAAAGAACAGCCACTCATTGCTTCAGAATTTGGTTTTTTAAACTTAATTAATCAAACCTCTTATCAAAAATTATTGATTAAGTACAATAATGTTTTATTGAACGAAGGTCGAGAACTTCAGTTAGCAAATATAAAAGTCCCAGCAGGTCAGGGACGGCTTTCGATCTTGGATGATTCAGGCAAACCGATCTTAGACACACTTTATAATACTGCGCCAAATGCAACAAATAATTGGATACTTTTTCAACCCACAGCAGAAGTAACACCAGTTGTTCTTGAAAATAACGGTTCTGAAGAACCTCAGCCAGATAAAGAACACATCAAGGTGAAATTTGCAAATTTTGCGCCAAAAGCATTTGCCAAACCAGTGGACGTTATTTTTTACTGGTCAGACCCTAATACTTTTGAATTGGTTGAAGGCGGTAGGATTAATAAAATAGGAAGCAATTTTCCGGCAGAGTTTGCAGAAGTTTTATATAAGGACGGCACATATAACATTGTTTTACAAATAGTTGATAGTGAAACTCAGCAGCCCGTATTAGATGATATTTACGCTATACTATCTGATCCTACCGATAACAAGCGCATCCTTACACTTTATTTTGTTGAAAATGAATTTGGAAGTATCATCACCGGAACTTCACATAAGATTATCGTAAAGACGCTGTTTGCAAATTAATTTTAATAGAGAATTTAAAATATCAAGGCAACATGGAAAGAACCTAATATAAAGTGCTAATAATCCTTCGACATGATAGTTCAAACGATGACAGATGATGAAATAACGGCCCAAATGGAAATGGATCTGCAGGAGGTGCGGGCCAAAGCCGTGTACAAGCAGAAAGAATTCTGCCGTTTGATCATTAAATCTACATCGTTTCCGGTAGTTGCAGCACCCTTTGGTGACTACGGCCAACAGAAACCGGTGAATTGTGATCTTCCGTGCTATGAACCGGTGTGAGCGTAAGAATATATCACTTGGCCATATGCACAGCAAATTTTTCCGATGGAATTTGGGCGTTTTTAATGACTAGCGCCCCAGGCCAGGGAAAGAAAGGGATTGGCCTGGCGCTTTTCAAACCTCATGTGTTCGCGCGGTATCGGTTACGTTATAAGTTAAAAAAAACGGGTCTGGAATTGATAGCCGCCTATTTCACTAAGAATAACAGTCTTTCCTGCGCTTTTCAGGATCACGACGAAAACGGAACAACTTTAATTAACAGAAAGGTATATGGTACCTCGGAACAGGGAATCGTTCTTGGCGATATGAGGTCTGAGGCAGGCACCCTGTTCCGTACTATATCAGCTATGATATGATGCATGAGGGGCAGATATCTTAGTTTACGCAGAAGGAAATTCTGCGTCAGCGGGGAATGCAGACTTATGAGGCATCATTATCGAATAATTCACCCAAAATGATGCCCCGTGGCGAAGTCCGTTTGACGCTGCGGCAGGAAAAGGATTTAGATAAAATTATTTTGAAAATCGGATTGCTTATTAATGCTTTGGCTGCTGATCTAAGCCCGGAAGAAACTGATTACAGGAGAACGATTAAAGAGGTAGAGTTTTCAGTTAAAGGGATGCTGATGAAGATGCAGGCAAACGGGATTAAACCGGAAGTGATGACCCCGCAGGAATTGAAGTCTTTTGTACAAACGTTGAAGATGAATATATTAAAAAAATCCGGTTTTCATTTGGCATTGCTCCATGATAATCAGAAAACTTTCAGCTATCCGGTAAGATTAACCAGTTAAATGCTACCGGTTGCATTGTAGCTAAAATTTAGAGAACAATTATAAAATGAAGAAGATAAAAGCTTATGCAAGGCATAAATAAAGGCAAACACGAACAGCTACAAAACGCCCTGGTTCAATTGTCAAACTTATTAGAGAACGAACAGGAGGATAAAGAAAGCATCCAACAGGCCATTGATTACCAAAAAAAACTGGAATATGTGTACAGCGACTATCAGAAAAAGCTGGCCGATCTGGAGCAAGTGGTAATTGAATACGAAGTCTTCTATGCCCATGTTAAAGCGCAGTTTTTGACGAGAAAATTAAAAGAATTGAAAAAGGAAATCCGGACAAAACAACCTGCTTATGGACTGCTTGCAGAAAATATCCGGCTCTCCTATGGAACATGATTATTTTTTATTTACAAATATGCAGTCAACCGACCTCGCCATCATCATACTAACATTGCTAAGTATATCCATCCTGATACTTTCAAACCACTTTGACCGAAAGTTCTACAGGATTACATTTTTCAACCAGTTGCCAGCTTCCGGGAGTTTTTTTAATAACAGCTCCTATGAAGAGCCGGTAAACCGCTTTTTGCTTAGCAAAGGCGGACTGCTGCTCTCCACGCTGGTCTTATTGACCGAGATAACAGTAGGTATAATAATTGAGCATGCAGCCTGACCACATAGAAAGTAGCTATCAGGAAGACCTTAGATATAATCCGTATCTGCTAAGGACAGGCTGTTTAACTGTCTTGTTTGGTTTAATTTATGCCGCTGATCACCTGGCTAAGCATGTCGCTGTTAAAATTAAACGGATAAAAAGAAAGATGAATACACCTATTTTAAATATAGATACTAACGCTTTATAAATATACTAACTGCCTATTGCATAACCGCTACACCATATAAAATACATTTAAAGCTCTGAACCCTTTTCCTGATCTGATTGGTTTTGGAATAGGGTTATAAGCGATAGCGGTTATGATAAAAGCGACACACGAAGACAAAGACCTGGTAGCGGAACTGCTGACCCGTTCATTTGAAGACAACGAAACGGTAAATTACCTGATCCCTAAAGGTAAAAACAGAATCAGTCGCATTGGCATGCTAATGCAGTACGCATTTTATAGATGCCATTTGCAGGGGGACGTATTCTTATCCCAAGACCGCAGGGCATGCGCCTTGGTATTATATCCCCATCTGGAAAGGGCTACCTTGACAACAATATCACTGGAAATTCAACTGATCCTGAAAGGTCTCGGCCTGGGAAATTGCATAAGAGTACTAAAATACAGGCGTATGACGAAAACCAGGCTTGGTAAAACTGTGGTAGCCCGAATCTGGATGCTTGGAGTTTCACCCCGTTTCCAGAGTTTGGGAAATGGCAGCAGGCTCTTACAGGATGTGATACTGGAAATGCAGAAAAAGAACTTGCCGGTATATCTGGAAACCCCGGAATTTTCACAGGTCGTTTGGTATGAACGCTTTGGATTTATGCTCTACAATACGCATGAGTTGGGTCACAACCTTTATTTTCTGAAACGTGTAGCTGATAAAGGTTAGGATATGGTATTCGTATGGAGATTTCGCTAGGAGTGACCAACTCATTTCGGAATTTAGGGTCAGGTCGTTTCAGTCGCGACTGACCACCCCAACAAACTGATAAATAATCTGATAGAGATAGTCCTATTTTTTCTAGGACTGGTCAATCCGCTACGGAATCACTTGGTCAATGAAGCCGAAATCTCCATCAACAAAGGCTCTTGTGTAAAAACCAATCTCATTGACCCTGTGTCGCCACCTTCGTAATAGTAAGATAATTAATAATTTAGTGCAAATTCAATCTTTGGCGAGATGGGTTTAAATGGCTACGGTTTATCCACAATTTGGCAAATTTCATTTTTAATTATCAAAAAATACATTAACTTAGTATTTAAACTACATAATAATTACTATGAAAAATACAAGATTACTCGCGCTATGCTTTACGGGATTGCTATTGCTCTCACAGGGGTGCAAAAAAAATGACAACAACGCGCAACAAGTTTCAGCGCAACAAAACCCTGCTGGAAAAAATGTGGAATTGAGGCAGGGTTATTATCTGGGTTCGTTAATCAGTTACGAGCGAATTGACGGTAGAAATATTTTTAATGGCGATATGGTTATTCCAGATGAACAGATTACTTCAAAGCTCCCGGAAGTTACAACCGAAGGACACGGGCCTGCAGGAGCATATAAGTGGCCAAACCACAAAGTCTCATATAGATTTGCCTCTGGATTTACTACTGCTCAGACAAACACCATCTTGACCGCCATGGCCGACTGGACCACAAAATCCGGAATTATCTTTGAGGCGGTAACTTCGGGCTATTACCTGACTATACAGCCGGGAAGCGCGAACAATTGCACTGTAGGCTATGTCAGCGGGGCCACAATGAATCTTTCAAATCCAGAGGCTAAAGGCATTGTCGTTCATGAGCTGGGGCATGCCATCGGCTTACACCATGAGCAGCTGCGTGTAGATCGTGATTCTTACATCGCTGTAAAATGGGATAATATCACTACAGCAGCACAATCTGGATATAATAAACTTACAGGCATGAATTATGGTGGGACCACTTTTGACATCAGTTCTATTATGCTTTATGGATCATACAATGGCTATGGGGCGATAAATAGTAGTCTTCCAACTACGACACGACTGGATGGTTCCACCTGGATCGATAATGCCTGGAGTGGTACAAAATCCCCGTCCACCAAAGATGCCAGTTGGGTGAAAACTATTTACGGTATTTAATTATCTGCAGGCACAGGAGTTTGTCTATTAAAGGCGAAATGGGTATTTCCCTGTAAAACTCTTGTGCCTGATTATCCAACTATATTCATCATCCATGGTATAAATGTGACTTTAAACCCCTAGATATCGTAATGCTCATGAGATATCGAAGTATATATGCTAGGGTGACTCATTCTGGATTCACTTGTTTTGTTTGTATTTTAATTATAGAATAAATATCATTTTCTGATCCCCTCGCGAATTTACTACATTATCGAGTGAAGCTTATCTGATACCAGGACCAGGTAATCGGCCGTGTAGAAATTCGTCAATTTTATTCTTATAACTTCTGCTTACCATAAATCTATTTCCGTTGTTGAGCAGGATTTGGTATCCATCAACCTGCTTGACGTGATTAAAGGATATAATTTCAGACCTGTTGACTCTCAGGAATTCAGTCCGTTCTTGAATAGTCTCTTCTACATGCTTCAATGTATGATAGCTTATCTGTTCTTCTAACCGGAAATAAAATTTTTGTAAGTTTTGCTGGCCTGTATATTAGCAAATTGGCGATAAGGGTCAATAGAATTGGTTTGTCTATATTTATCAAAAAAAACACCAAATTGGGGAAGAACCACTTTCACCGAAATACACACCTAGGGAGAATTTCTCTTTGAAATAAACTACCACTGTTTTAGTTTAACTAAATTTGTGCGGCTTCTTCTAATTTTCTGAAGTCCGGTAAATAAATGGGAATTGATCAATTTGTAACATTTGTTAAAAGTGTAGTGGCTATAGATGAACAGGATTTGCAATTGGTCCAATCAAAATGCAGACAGAAAGTGGTTCCAAAGGGTAAGCTTTTGTTAAAATGCGGACAGGTTGCCAATCAGTATTACTTCATCATATCTGGTGGACTGCGGTTTTATAATGCATCTGGCGAGCAGGAAAACACCACGTGGGTTTGTTTGAAAGATGAGTTTTTCACTGAAATATCCAGCCTTCATCCGCAAAAACCTACCCGGTTTAACCTTGAGGCTATCGAGGAGACTGAGTTAATCGTCATCGATAAGAAAGATATGGATTTTCTCTATGCCCATCTGAGCAGTTGGGAAGAATTCGGGCGCAAGATCTGGGAAGCTACAACAGCGAGAATGGTCGATCAATTATTAAATTTCCAGACTTTGACTGCAGAAGAGCGCTATCTACAATTTCTTAAAAGCAATGAACTGGTACAGAAAATTCCGGTAAAACAGCTTGCCGCTATTTTGGGTATTACACCCAATGCACTTAGCCGCATTAGAAAAAACATCAGGTAATTCATTTTCTACCTTTTGGTAGTTTTGCCGCAGATTCATTGCCGTAGATTTGATTGCATCAATTTAAAAAGAAATCAAATGACAATATCTAGTGGAACAGCAAAGCAAAAATTTTCAGACGAACAACTCATTCAGGATTTCCCAGGATTTAGCAATCATTATGCAGAAGTTAATGGGGTTTGCCTGCATTACGCAGACGGTGGCGCTGGCGAAACATTAATTTGTCTTCCGGGATGGCCGCAGACCTGGTATTCTTACCGAAACATAGCTACTGAACTTTCTAAAAGGCATCGTGTAATCGTGGTAGATATCAGAGGAATGGGTACTTCTGATAAGCCGGAAAGTGGTTATGATAAAAAGACGATGGGGGACGACATCAGACAATTAATATATTCCCTGGGTTTGAAAAAAGCAACCATCATTGGTCACGATATTGGTGGAATGGTTGCGATGAGCTTGGCTTTCAATCATCCCGAAGTTGTGGAAAAACTGATTGTAGCGGACGGGTTGCACCCCAACGAAGGCATGATGCAGATGCCGCTATTACCTGCACCCCGAACTTTTGGAGAAAAAATGGATGCCAATATGCCTTATGCCTGGTGGATGGGTTTTAATCAGGTGAAAGGTTTGCCTGAAAAGATTCTTGAAGGTCGTTTCCGTTTTCTCATTGACTGGCTTTTTGATTATGTAATGATAGACGAAACCAAAATGACTGAAAAGGAGCGCAGCATTTACGCTGAAGCTTATAATGATGCAGAGAGTATTAGAACTTCAAACGCTTGGTATCAGACATTTGGACAGGATATTGAGGATTCGAAAACCTATCAGCAACTTCAAATGCCCGTTTTAGGAATTGGCAGCAATGTCAGTTATCAGTTTATGCAGGTGGCGATGCCTTATGTTTGCCAAAACGGCCATTTAGTCGCTCTATCTAAAGGTGGTCATTATATGTTTGAAGAAACCCCCGAGCAGGTAATTGAAGCCATCTATAATTTTTTAAAAGCTTAAATAAAAAAGAATGAAAAAAAATATTTTAGTCGCAGGTGCTACAGGTCATCTTGGTTTAATGATTTGTAAAGCTTTGCTTAGCCAGGGCGCAAAAGTGGTTGCATTGGTAAGGAAAGAAAGTGATTCCCAAAAGATAAAACCACTCGCTCAAATGGGGGTTGGTGTAATTGAAGTAGATTTCAATAAAATTTCGGATATTGTAAAAGCTTGTAAAGGGATAGATTGCGTGGTTTCTGCTCTCGCCGGACTTGCCGACGTGATAATCGATACTCAAAAAGCACTTCTGGATGGTGCCATAGCCGCTGGAGTTAAACGGTTTATTCCATCTGATTTTTGTACTGATTATCAGTTATTAATACCTGGAGAAAACAGAAATTTTGATCTTCGGAGAACTTTTAGAAGTTATATCGACGAAAAAGATATTCAACCCACCTCCATTTTTAACGGCGCGTTTGCTGATATCCTGAAATACAACACCCCGATTTTAAACCTTAAAAATAGATCTGTTGCGTATTGGGGCGATAAAGCAGATTGGAAACTTGATTTCACAACAATGGAAAACACGGCGGCATTTACCGCTGCAGTAGCTTTGAAAGATAAAAGTCAGAGAGATTTACACATTGCCAGTTTTCAAATCAGCCCAAAAATGTTGAAAGGAAGCGTTAAAGCGATTACAGGAGAGGATTTTACCTTGCAAAAGCTTTCGGACTTGGATGAATTTTCCGCAAACATTAAAAAACAAAGGTCAGAAAATCCTTCTGGTGAGCAGGAATTGTATGCCAAGTGGCAACAGGCACAATACATGTACTCGATGTTCACTACGCAACATCCAAAGCTAGACAATCAAAATTATGGTGAAATAGAATGGACTTCTGAGAATGAATATTTGAAATCTTTTCTAAAATAAATTAATGAAAAGGATTCTGGAAAAACTGGGAATCCTTTTTCAATTCCCGTTATTTCGTATCACACAAACCCACTTTTGTATAAGGCTCAGGCTTTGTACGCCAGCTAACTTTGTATCATTAATTAAAAACAAAACAATAAGATATAAACTTATTCTAGTATTATAAAAAAAACGATAAGTAAAATCAGGACGAGTCAATTTGTACTCCATCTGCTTGGTAAGAAGTAACAAACCTGTTGTTCAAATAAGCTTAACGATGGCTTAATAATCGATTGACTAGTTTTGCCGCAGTTATCATTATGGGCAACAAATCTGATATTGAACTTTTACAGGCCATCCGGTCTGGGGATGAGGGGGCATTTAAACATGTTTTCGATTCGTATTGGAAACGGCTTTACTCGGTAGTGATACACCTTGTTGGCGACGAGGATCAAACAAAAGATATTCTTCAGAATACTTTTATGACTTTTTGGAACAAACGGAACACTATCATCATTTCCGATTCGCTGTGGCCTTACCTCATCAAAATTGCCCGCAACGATGTCATCGATCTGTTCAGGAAAAATAAGGTGCGGATAGAAGGAGTGGAGAACCTAATCAACGACCTGCAGGCCTATCATACCGTAGAAGAAACAATCATCACACGCGAACTGCAGACCGTTATCGACGCTGAAGTAATAGAAATGCCCCACAACATGAAATTATGTTTCGAGCTGAGCCGCAGGGAGGAAAAAACCATCCGTGAAATTGCCACAGAACTCCGTTTATCCGAGCAGACTGTGAAAAATAACATTTCAGAAGCGCTCAGGCGATTGCGTCATCGCATAAAGTTAACATAAGTTTAATATCTTCTTAAAGTACTTTTGGTGCTTTCGAACGCTTTATGGATGAATGAAATCCAAACAGCGAAAATTCCTTTCCAGACATTTATCCGAATATCAGTCTGATCGGCCCGGTGCAGCGCGCAAGAAAATTATCGAAGACTGGTTTGCCGCTAAAGAAAGCGAAGCAGCAGAACAGGGGAGCCGTGTAAACACGGAACTGGGCGATGAAATATTTTCGCAGATTACAGCAAAACTTTCTAATCCGGTACAGAAACAGCATTCAGCAAATGTACGTTGGGCCATCGCGGCTTCGATTGTGTTTTTGCTCGCTTTCGGTTCCTTCTTCATACTGAAAAACCGAAGCCTTGTAAATTCTGCACCAGAAATGCTGTACGATTCCTTTACTACGGGTAATGGCGAAATCAAAAAAATCATGCTTCCGGATGGTACAGCCATTTACCTTAATGCAGCCACTACCGTTCGTGTACCCCGTAATTTTAAGTCGGCGGCTTTTCGCAGGGTGATGCTCGATGGTGGAGAGGCCTTTTTTGAAGTAAAACGTGATACTTTACGTCCATTTAGCATTGCAACCGGTGCTTACCTTACTACCGTACTCGGAACCTCTTTCAATATCAATGCCTATCCCGAGCGTAAAGGCTATCAGGTGGCGGTACGTACCGGCAAGGTGATGGTTGAGAAAATAGTGGGTAAACAAATCTTGCTATTAGCCGAAAAGCTGGTCAAAAACCAGGTACTGAGTGATAAAGTAGATGCTCAGGAACCTCAGTTGACCAATGAACCGACCGAGAAATTTGCCAATTGGAGAACAGATCATTCCAGCTATCTCGACCAGATGGATCTGGTGCAGATTGGTGAGCTACTCTCCAGGCAGTACAATATCAAGGTAGAAGTAAAAGCGAAAGGCATATCATTGCCAAAATATAGCTTTTCGTTAAAATATTCATCACTTCCGCAAACCCTGGCATTCCTGGCCATAAAAACGGGGATGAACTATCAGTTAACAGATCATTCACTTATTATAAATCCAGCAAAATGATATAATCATATAAATAAAAAAAACCGGACTCCTACGGCCATAGGAACCCGGGTTAGATATTGCTGAAGCAGCACTATCCAGTTTTAATCAATTCCGAAAAATCAATTAAGCAAATAAATATGCGACATTATTACCATTTTATTAACATTTCGACAAGAAAAATTTTGTTTTTGGCACAATTGCCAATATTATGCCTGTTATTTTTATTTATCGGTGGCAAAGCTGCTGCCCAATCAACCGATGCCTCTATCAGGGGTAAGGTAACCGATGAAAAAGGGATTGCGATCCCTGGCGCTTCGGTAGTGGTGCGTAACGAATCAACCGGTTTCAGGACAGTAACATCTACCAATAAGGAGGGTGGTTACGCCCTTATCCAACTGCCTTTGGGCAAGCCCTATACCGTTACGGTAAGTTACATCGGCTATCCTAAACAGAGCAAATCAGACCTTGCTTTGAACCAGGGCGATAACATTGTGGCCGATTTCCGCATGACTGAATCGAATACCCAGTTGAGCGAGGTAAATGTAAGTGCAAATTCGCTTACCAAACGGATCGACAGGCTTGGATCGAGCACGGCGATTACGGCGCAGAACATCCAGCAGCTGCCTACACAGAACAGGAACTTTAACAACCTTTCGGCACTTGCACCAACCACCAACGGAACCAATATTTCGGGCCAAAGGGCATCATCAACCAATTACCTGATTGATGGGGCCAGCGCAAGGAACAATTTAACCTCTGGTGCAATAGGCAGCGGACCTTATTCATTATCGCTTGAGGCGATCAGGGAATTTGAGGTGGCAGCCAATGTGTACGATGTAAGCCGTGGACGTGAAGGTGGCGGTACCGTTTCGGCGGTTACCAAATCCGGAACCAATACCCTTATCGGATCGGTATTCGATTATTACCGTTCTGATTTTTTGGCCAGTCCGTACGATATCCGGGGAAATAAACGCGTGCAGAAATTTACAACCAACCAGTACGGATTTAGCCTGGGTGGCGCCATTGTAAAAGATAAACTTCATTTTTTTACCGCACTCGATCGTCAGGACGAAACCATGCCATTTTTTATTGCCGATATCAGGGAAGATGCCGATGCGGTTAGCCTGGGTATCAGTAAAGGTGCTTTGGATAGTGTAGTCAATATCGGTAGGGCAAAATACGGTTTGGGCAGCGGTCCGCAGGTAGGTGAGTTTAAGCGTAAAACATTGGCCAATACTTTTTTTTCCAGGTTAGATTGGCAGATCAACGACAAACACCGGTTAACCATCAGGAACAATTACAGCGATTGGTTAAATCCGGTAAGTAACAGCGATAACTCGAATATCAGTCTTTTTGAGGTATGGGGCGATTTCAAATCAAAAGAAAACAGCACACTTGCTTCATTACGTTCGCAGTTCAGTCCGTCCTTTCTGAATGAATTTAAAGTTCAGTTTCAAACGGCAAGCCGTAATTACGTACCCAATAGCGAACTTCCGGCGTCAAATATCCCGAGGGCAATTGTAACCGTACGTTCTACCTTGCCAAACGGTACCCTCGGCAATAAAACCGTACAGCTTGGTGGTCAGCGTTTCTTCCCCGAAAACAACCTCGAAAACCAGTTCCAGTTGATCAATACTTCGTATTATAACATCGATAAGTATAAATTCACTTTCGGTACGGATAATACCCTTACTTATATGGATACCTATATTTCGAGCGAGCAAAACGGTAGGTTTATCTTCAACAATCTTTCTGATTTCAATAACCTCAACGCTTCAAGATATGCAAGAGAAGCTCCCATTAACGGCATTCCATCGGTACAACAGTACATTTTAAACCTGTCGCTTTTCGGACAGGTAGAATTCGACCTGGCAAAGGATATCAATGCCATGTTCGGTGTGCGTTATGATGTAACCAGTTTCCTCACCCAGGCCGATTACAACCCCGTGGTAGAAAAAACACTTGGCCTGCGCACCGATAGCAAAATTACCGATGCCGGTAAAATACAGCCCCGTTTTCAGTTAACCTGGGATATCAACAACGAGAAAAAAGATATTATCCGTTTGGGTGGTGGTTTATTCTCTTCGTATCCGGTAAATTATGCGCAGGTAAACAACATCCAGAACAGTGGTACAAAAGTAGCTTCTATTGATGTTTCCCGTCCGGCGTCTGGTACAAGTTTGGTGCCCACCCCTGATTTTCCTTTGTACCGCAGAGATCCTTCAGCAGTACCAGGCATTATTGCAGGCGTACCTTATGTATCAACAATCAACCTGAACGATCCAAACCTTAAAATGCCTTCGATATTCAAGGCAAACCTAAGTTATAACAAAATTATCGGCGACCGTTTAAGATTGGGCGTTAACCTATTGTACTCGTACACCAAAAACAACTATGTGTACCTGGATAAAAACCTGGTTGATAACCCATATTTTACTTTGGCCAATGAAGAAAACAGGGGCATATTTGTTCCTGCGGCTTCTATTACCGCTTCGGGGATTACCAATAACGTTTTGGGTAGAAAAACCAGCGAAGTGGGCAGGGTATTAATGTTAACCAACGGTGCGACATTGGAACAGAAAGCCATGATTTTGGATGCCAGTTTCCGTTACCTTAATGATGGTTATATCAACGTAAGTTATACCTTGAATGATGCAAAAGACAATTCATCATATAATGGTAACGTAGCCAATACTTCAACATTCAGACCGGTAAAATCAGATCCACGCGACCTTTCGCAGGTTGTTTATTCTGATAACCAGTTCCGTAATAAACTGGTGGTTTACGGAAGTACCCCAACGTGGAAAGGATTTTCGATGGCTGCAACTTTTAGGGGCATAGGCGGTACACGTTATTCGTTAAGCGTTGATGCCGATATCAACGGCGATTTTGTGGGCGGTCCGGGTAACGATAATGATCTTGCCTTTGTTTTCGATCCCAACAGCCCACTTATCAGTGCAGCCAATAAAGCGTCGATGGAAAAAATACTCAACAATCCCGATAACAGGGCAAAAGAGTATATCCTGAAAAGCCTGGGCAAAATTGCCGACAGAAACGGCGGTATAAATCCATTTTCGGGCACTTTTGATATCCGTGTGCAAAAGGATTTTAAAACCTACAAAACCCAAAAGCTGACCTTGAGTTTCGATGTTTTCAACTTTGCTAACCTCTTGAACAAGAAATGGGGCGTAAACTATAACCTTGGCGACCAAACATTGCTAACGGTAACCAAATTCGATCAGGTAAAAAAACAGTATGAGTACCGGGTGAACGAAAACGTAGGGGTAACCCAGGTGGCAGGTACACCTTACCAGATCCAGCTTGGTGGCAGATATTCATTTTAACAAATTGTAGCTATAAATCAATGGATTCACGCAGAGATTTTATTAAAAAGGCAGCCCTCCTCTCAGGAGGCACTGCCTTAACAGGTATGTTGCCACCGGCAATACAGAAGGCCCTGGCCATTAACCCTGCCCTGGGCAGTACATTTTACGATGCAGAACATGTGGTTTTCCTGATGCAGGAAAACCGTTCTTTCGATCATGTTTTTGGTTTAATGCAAGGCGTAAGGGGTTTTAACGATCCCCGGGCAATCGATCTGCCCAACAAGAATAAGGTATGGCTGCAATCGAATAAAGAAGGCGAAACCTATGCGCCCTGGCACCTCGACATTAAGGATACGAAAATTGCCTGGATGGGTTCTACACCACATAACTGGACCGACCAGACCGATGCGCGAAACGGTGGGAAGTACAATAAATGGCTGGATGTAAAAAAGGCCTACAAAGCTACTTATGCGCACATGCCATTAACCATTGGTTACTGTAAAAGAGAAGATTTTCCTTTTTACTATTCGCTGGCCGATGCCTTTACCGTATGCGACCAGAATTTCTGCTCGGTTATTGCCGGTACACACCCCAACCGATATTACTGGATGACGGGTACAGTGAGGGAGAACAATACACCCGATGGTACGGCAAATTTATGGAACATCAGCAATTACGATAAACCTACACTGAACTGGAAAACCTATCCCGAACGCCTGGAAGAAAACGGGGTATCGTGGAAAATTTACCAGAACGAACTCACCATGGGCTTTGGCCTGAATGGCGAATCGAGTGCCTGGTTGAGTAATTTCGGTACCAACGTAATCGAATATTTTGAGCAGTACAACGTGCGTTTAAATCCAGGTGCCATTGCCAACCTGAAAGAAAAAAAGAAATTTTTGCTCAAACAGATTGCCGATTCGGCAAAAGAAAATCTAAGTGATGAGGAAAAAACCAAAGTAGAAGCATTGCGCAAACTGTTG
Organism: Pedobacter sp. MR2016-19; assembly: GCF_014947265.1. Taxonomy (NCBI): domain Bacteria; kingdom Pseudomonadati; phylum Bacteroidota; class Sphingobacteriia; order Sphingobacteriales; family Sphingobacteriaceae; genus Pedobacter; species Pedobacter sp. MR2016-19. The sequence goes on along the minus strand of NZ_JADCNK010000007.1, from coordinate 30,383 downwards.
CTCAAAACAGACAATGAAATGCAGCAGTACACCATGGAAAACCATGCTAAACTCTCAGAAAAAGCAAAAAAACTTAACGCAAAGGCCTTTAGTACAAATACCAGCGACCCGGATTTTCACGAACTCACTTCGATGAAATATGATGAAAAGGGTACAGAACGCGAACTGAATATTCCAAAAGGGGATATTTTGCACCAGTTTAGAAAAGACGTGGATACCGGGCAGCTGCCAACAGTTTCGTGGTTGATGACGCCGGCCAATTTCTCCGACCATCCTGGCGTGCCCTGGTTTGGTTCTTGGTTTGTAAGCGAAGTGATGGATATCCTTACTAAAAACCCCGAACAATGGAAAAAAACCATTTTTATCATGACTTATGATGAAAACGACGGTTATTTCGACCACGTGCCGCCATTTGTACCACCGCATCCATTTAAAGAAAACGCCGGAAAGGTATCAGAAGGATTGGATACGCTGCTTGATTATGCTGCCAAAAACCAGCAAACCAACCCTTCAACCAAAGAAAGCAACATTAGGGAGAGTCAGATTGGTTTAGGATACCGCGTACCGATGGTAATTGTATCGCCTTGGACAAGAGGTGGATACGTGTGTTCGGAAGTGTTCGATCATACCTCTTCCTTACAGTTTTTGGAAACTTTTATAGAAAAGAAATACGGAAAAAAAGTAACTGAAGAAAATATCTCGCCCTGGAGAAGAACGGTTTGTGGTGACCTTACTTCTGTTTTCAGACCTTACAACGGTGAAAAACTTTCTTATCCAAAAGGCCTGGAGAAAAAGCCTTTTATGGAACAGATCTATTCGGCCAAATTTAAAGATCTGCCCGATAATTACCGGAAATTAAGTGCCGAAGAAATTAAAACCATCAACCAAAACCATAGTGCATCTCCATATTTCCCTCAACAGGAAAAAGGGATCAGGTCGTCATGTGCGCTTCGGTACGAACTTTATGTGGATGGAAAACTCGCAAACGGTAAATTCCACATCAGTTTTGCTGCGGGAAATACGGTTTTTGGCAAAAAAGCAAGCGGATCTCCATTTACGGTTTATGGTATCAATCCTTTTAAAAACGAAACCCTTAGGGTGTGGGATTATACCGTTAAAGCGGGAGATACGATACAGGACGAATGGGCAATTGGTGATTTTGAAGGTGGTGAATACCATTTACGTGCCTATGGACCAAACGGTTTTTTCAGGGAGTTTAAAGGCAACAAAAATAACCCGGCATTAACGGTTAAATGTGCTTACGAAAATGGTTTCACCAAAGCATCACTAAAAGGAAATGTAGCCCTGCAATTGCGCAACGAAGGCAGTCAGCCTCTCGAAGTAAGCATCGATGATATGGCCTATAAAACCGGCAAACGTTTGTTGACCGTTGCTCCAAAAGGCAATGCATCTTTGATCCTTAATTTGGATAAAAGCCATAACTGGTACGATTTTCAGGTAAGTGTTAAAGGAAACAGCAGCTATTTTGAGCGTTTTGCCGGAAGGGTAGAAACAGGAAAAGAGACCAAAACAGATCCATTGATGGGGAAAATGGTTTAATATTTCGGATATGCGTACCCTCACCATCCTGTTTGTGCTATTATCGTCTACCGTTTTTGGGCAGAGTACCAGAACGGTGCTGTACGGTACGATAAAAGATGGGCAGGGTATGCCACTTTCTGGTGCAAGCATTACCTTGACGCATAAGGCCACCGCTGCGGTCTATGGCTGTGCGAGCAATGCTGCAGGTGGCTACCTGATTCCATCGGTACTGCCCGGTGGACCATACGAACTGGAAATAAGGGGCATCGGGCTCGAAAAATACCGCCGTTCCGATCTTTATTTCAAACTCGATGAACCGATGCTGATCGATGTGACATTGAAAGAAGAAATACTGCTCTTGAACGAGATCAAGGTAAAGGCTCCAGCAGTTGATACCCTTCGTCTCCAAACCAATAATTCTGTCGGTTTTAACATCAACTACCGTAAAATGAAACTGCTGCCCACCGTAAAACGGGGCATTGCCGATTACATCAGGTTAAGTCCGAATGCTTTTGGTGCAGCTATAGCCGGGGGTAATTTCCGGCAGAATTTTATTACCATCGATGGATCGGAGTTCAACAATAATTTTGGTGTGGGCGATAATCTTCCCGGAAATGGCGCACAACCGGTTTCGCTTGAGGCCATTGCCGAAATTTCGCTCAACAATGCACCTTACAATGCCATTTGGGAATCGGGTTTTATCGGTAGTGCAGTAAATATTGTAAGCCGTTCGGGTACTAACAGTACCGAAGGTGCTTTATACGCCTATTTTCGCGGCAGTAGTAGTTTTGGAAACAGGGTGGGCGAGCAGTTTATCGCAAGAAGGCCGAACCAATATCAGCTACAGGGTGCGAGGATAGGAGGTGCGGTAGTTAAAAACCGATTGTTCTATTTCCTCAGTTTTGAAAAGGAGCGCGAGGTTTATCAGCCCCAGACCTTTAGGGCAGCAACACCAACAGCCGCTTATGGAAGCGCTACAGATGTTGCCCGGCCAACTGTTGCGGAGCTTGATGAGATTAGTGCCTACCTCAACAACCGTTATGGCTATAAAACAGGACCTTACCAGGATTACGATTTCCAGGCTGCAAGTTACCGGCTATTGATCCGTTTTGATTGGAACATTGCCAAAAACAATACCATCAGCCTGCGTTATAACCAACTAAACAGCAATAAACCCGAACTGGTTAACGGATCACGCAGTCCGCTTACACCTTTTGCTGCCGGTACCGGACGCAGAGGCATTAATGCGCTTACATTCGCCAATTCTAATTTCGATACCCGTTCTAACTTTTATTCGCTTGCTGCCGAGTGGGATTGCCGCTTTTCTAATGTGCTTAGCCATACCTTAAGGGCATCATATACCCGGCAGTACGAATACCGCAATTCGGATAGTGTGCCTTTTCCTTTCGTTGATATTTTAAAGGATGGACAGCCTTTTGCCTCTTTTGGTTACGAGCCTTTTTCGCTCAACAATAAAAGAGGGGTAAGATTGGCCTCTTTAACCGATCTTTTCCATTGGAAACCCGGTAAAAACAGCTGGGATTTTGGTATTCAGGCCGATTATATGGCTACTGATAACACTTATATGCCTTTTGGTACCGGTTATTATACTTTTGCATCATGGGACGATTTCAAAAACGGGAAAAAACCGCTCGATTATGCCCTAACCTATACCGTTGATGGTGGCGATCAGGCGGTACGTTATGCTTTCGATTACCTTAATTTTTCTGCTTTTCTACAACATTACATCCGAATAACAAGCCATACAGAGCTGAATTTTGGCCTTCGGGGTGACGTGACGGTATATCCTAAAAAACTGCCCGATAACCAATTGCTCGGCCAGTTGAGCTTTGCTGAGGGTGAAAAAGTAAATACGGCCTTCCTGCCAAAACCGGCTTTGTTATTATCGCCCAGGTTATCGTTCAAATATGATCTTTTTGGCGATGGCAACTATTTGCTTAAAGTAGGTACCGGCATTTTTACCGGACGAATCCCTTTTGTTTGGGTCATCAGTCAGGCCAGGTATTCTGGGGTAGGGCAGATCAGTCAGACCTGGAAAGGTCCATCCAATACACCCATTACATTCGATCCCGATCCGCAACAGGCATCTGTGGCCAAAAATGCAAATGTACTTCCTTCCGTAAGCAGTGTTTTGGCGAAGGATTTTAAAATGCCGCAAAGCTGGAAATCGAGTATCTCTTTTGATATGCCATTGCCGTTGGAGATTAAAGGTAAAGTTGAACTCCTTTACAATAAAGATATTAGGGGGATTTCTTTCCGCGACCTGAATTTGGTAAATCCGGTTCAGTTGAATATTCCCGGTTATCCAGATCACCGTTTGGTTTATCCGCAGGAGAACAGAGAGAAATTTATCAATCCGTTAAATAGCTCCGGACAGCGTGATCCGATGGGAAATAAAGCGATGAATGTGGTTTCCATTTTCAATTCTTCGGGTGGATATTATTTTTCGGCCATGGGCAATCTGACCAAAAAATTCGCCAATGGTCTCGATTTATCATTTTCGTACATCCGCAGTGTAACCAAAACCTACAATGATGGGGATGGCGACCAAACACTTTCAGCACTCAATGCCACACCGTCGGTAAACGGCATCAACAATCAAACTTTAGATTATGCAGGTTATGTGCCTCCCGGCCGTGTCGTTGCTTCACTAGCTTTTCCTTTAAAGTTTTTCAAAATGTGTACAGTAAACTTAGGTTTGGTTTATCAGGGTAGTTCGGAGGGAAGATTTTCATATACCTATGGACGCGATCTTATCGGTGATGGCACCAACAGATCGTTGATTTATATTCCCAAGGATCCTTCCGAAATTACTTTTTCTCCATTTAGCATTTCAACAGCAAACGGACGGATTGTTTATAGCGCAGAAGAGCAGAAAAACGCTTTTTTCGCATATATCGAGCAGGATCAATATTTAAAAACAAGGCGTGGCACCTATGCTGAACGCAACGGCGGAATTCTACCCTGGAGAAACCAGGTAGATTTGCGACTAAGCACGGAATTAGGTTTGTATCAAAAGCATAAAAAACATGTACTCGAGTTGAGTGTAGATATCCTTAATTTTTGCAATTTTATTAATAGCAAATGGGGATTGCGTAAACTCCCTAATGCAAATGCCCTACTGATACCCACTAACCTAGATAAAGTACGGCCTAGTGGAACAGCTATACCCTTATTTCAGTTGGCCACTACTGGTGACAAGCTAATTGCAGAGACCTATAAAAATGACAACAGTATCAATTCTACCTACATAGTACAGATTGGCGTACGGTATTCGTTTTTGTAAAGTCAATCATGCTTTAATAAAAACTTTATACGAAATATACACCCTAAGAAAATAGTAACAATGTGATTGAGTAGATTCTTATGAGATTAACTTCTATTTTTAGCTACGAAATCTCTAAGGGCTTCTACCATCGCCGGGTTATTAACCTCCTTTTGATTGCCTTTTGCATCTGAAATGACCACTTTTATCTGCATTCCTTCTGATAATAGTCTTTTATATTCAAGCTGTAGCTTTCCGGCTAAACCAGTTGGCTTTCTATATTTTGATGCAATCAGCTCTATATTATCAACTTCTAGAAGATCGCCAATTTCTTCGATTCTCTTTAGGCCAGGCTGCATTTTATTAGAGTTCCAGTTACTGATAGTGGCATCTTCTACATCGAGATATAAATGGAAAGCATTTCTTTTTTACTTTTTTCGACAATTGTTTTTTAACCTAAGCTTTCCATTAACATAAAGCCTAGAAAAGAGAAAGTGGGCGGAAAAATTATTGATAATGTTTTAAGCATAACAAAAAGCCCGCTTGTCAGTAGTATACCAGGTATATCCTCAGCGATCAGCATTGCAAATTCAGTTATGGGACTGGTAAGGGGTTTTCTTACAGATTTTTTATAAAAAAAACCTTGCCAATTAATTTGGCAAGGTCTAATTAGTGCTCCCGACGAGATTCGAACTCATATCGATGGTACCGGAAACCATAATTCTATCCATTGAACTACGGGAGCAAGGCTGCAAATATAGGATTTGAAAACTTATTTTTTTGGCATTTTGAATAAAAAAATACACTTATTTTCCTTTAGTCTTTATCCGCAAAATTCCCCTGTAATATCGGTCTTTTGTATATAAAAGGTACATTTAGTGATGATAAGCATGCCAATCCCCGGATGAAAGTTTAGGCTAAACAGATCATTTTGGAGAGTAGTATCTTGTTGCTAACACCGATCGGTACAGAGCCCTATGGTTTGTAGAGGTGTTTACGTGTGCAGAGGAATTATCAATTTCTACTTAAGCATTTTGCGCATACCCAAGTGTTTAGTATGCAGTATAACAGTAAGTTATAATTCTATATGGCAATGAGCTATCATTCTTCATTAAATTCCAATTTGCCATCTATTACAGAAAGCAGCGTGTTTTTTTGAGCCAAAGCATTATATACAGGATATCTGTTCCCTTTATCCTTTAATGCCATAATCAATTTATTTCTCACCATATGCATTCTTGCCTTGTATTTAGACCTCTTTTCAATAATGTCCTGTATATCGGTTTCGATAACTGATGCATCGATTTCATGGCCAAGGGTATGGATTTTATCAAGTAGTTCAATATAAGTAGTAAAGTATTCCTGAATATTATTATTTTCCATAACGTATTAACGCGAAAAACTATATCTTGGTTTTAGGGTCCGCCTGATATTAATTGTTCAAAGACCGGCCAGATATTTAAACTCGATATCTGGCCGGTCGTCTGGTTAAGATCTGTAGTCTGTTGCGCTACATCCCGTCAGAGCGCATGGCAAAAACCAATTTTACATGTCTAAAGGCATTTGTTTCGCTCCATTCATTGTCATAGTTTAAGCCGTAGGGCCAAAAATGCCCGCCTCCGGTATGTACTAAACCACTTTGACCATCATAAATCTTAATCAGTGCAGTTGTATTGGTTCCCAGGAAGTCGCCTGTAGAGGTATTTGATGTCCATCCGCTGCTCAAACCAACCCCATAAGTATGTGCAATTTCGTGCATTGCCGTACGCACATTCTGGTAACTGGTGTTCGCACCGAATCGTATATTTCCATTTGTACTGCCGTCGGCTGTAGGTACACCTGTGTTATATTGTACCGTAAGTGTGCGCGATGGCCAGTTAGCACCTGCATTATACCTCGAACAGGCATCATTCATGGCATTAGTAATGCGTGTCACGACCTCGGCAGGTACTCCGGTGCTGTTAAGTACCCAACTCAATTGGCCGGTTGCATTAACCGTTAGTAAAGACCATTGCTGGTTCTCTCCGCCTCCATAACTCAATTGGTCGACATTAGCACCATCATCGATAGACTGATTGGCAACTTCAAGATCCTTGCCACTGTTCCTGTTTACAATACGATAATAGCCGTTGCCAAGTGATGTAAATAGCCACTGCTGGTTTGTTGCTCCGGAGTAGGTAGCTATGTTTACATTGTTTCCATCAGCTGTTCCTGCCTGATCTACCTGTAAACCTTTAGAGCTATGTACGCCAGTAATCGAATAGTAGCCACCGGAAAGCAGTGTTAAACTCCATTTTTGATTTGTTCCGCCTGTACCTCCGTACTGGGAAACATTGGCGCCATCTGCAGTCTGAAATCCACCAACATCCAGAGCTTTTCCGCTTTTGCGGTTCACAATGTAAAAAGTACCGTTAGTGACGGATAAAGGGGGTTCGTTAGGCGGTATTGCACTTAGTTTTCCCTTTATCGAAAGCGGATCTTTGATGGTGTCTGGGTTCGGTAATTCGGCTTTTCTGCAGCTGCCTGCAAATAAAAGAATTCCAAGCATAAAGATGCTGAACGGAACTGAGGTAGAAAATTTTGTTTTCATAAAAATTAGGTAAAAGGTGAATGAACAGGCATATGCATCTGTTCGTTTGGTTATTTTAAAGAGGGCATATGCAACTCATCTAGTTGAGCCCCTCTTTTTTACTTTGACTGCACGCTTTAAAATGATCTTAATTGATTTCAGAATTCAGAGAAGATTGCCGCTGGTACACTTGCTAATTGATAATTGGGCGTTTTGTAGCATAATTTAGTTTCTCATAATCGGTTAAAAAGCTTTGTTATTTCAAAAAAACTGGTTATGTCAATTTTAATTGCCTATAACCAGTAATATCCATTTGAAAATTTGGATATCAGGATCTGTCATTTTATACTTGGTTAAAACAAATTAAGCATAAAAAGGCGCTCGTAGTGAGGGGTAATCTGATAAAGATTAGGGGGCAAACTCTTTCATTTTGTCTGTTATTGCTTTATTTTAAGCTTTTTATCGAAATAAGATTTTTATAAATTTCTTTTTTACGCTTATTTTTTATCTGGTAAAGAAAAACAAACTGAATTTTTCAATAGAACAGATATGCTGAAGCTAATGAAAAATGTGCTGTGTTGATATTTGATGGGAATTTTAGAAGAGTTGAATAGATCAGGACTGTTGATTGTACTGTAATAAGCCTGTGGGTTTCTTAATTTCAATACCAATTCATTAAAAAAAAAGCTTGTTTTTAATCTGCAAATGCTTAATAAAATTAACTTCTTGCCGTTGAGATCTCTTTTATGTTAAAAAATGATTAAATCATTTCCCAAACATTCCTGTATGTTGGCTTTATGCATCCATATTTTTAAATTCGGCTGTTCGGTTCACGGTTTTTAAATGCTTAGGTTGGCTTTTTAGGAAATAAAAATGCACCTTTGCGAACCGTTAATAAAGGTTTAGGCATGTAACAAATTAAATAGCTGTGTATGGAAGAAATGGTTGTGGAAGAAATTCAGGAACTACTTGAAAAAGAGAATGATAAGGCGTTAAAGCAGTATCTGGATCAACTGAATATTTCGGATGTTGAAGAACTGATAGATGAACTCCCACAATATGCAGCTAAATTTATCGAAACCTTATCCCTCAACAGGGCAGTAAACGTATTCAGGATCCTGGATTTTCCTACGCAGGAACGTATCATAAAAAAACTTTCCGGCAATAAACTCAATCAGATCATCAAAGATCTGCCACCCGATGATCGTACTGCACTTTTTAGTGAATTAAAAGGTGATGTGGTTAAAAAAATGATCACCCTTTTGCCGCCCGAAGAACGTAAAGAATCGCTCGCACTTTTAGGCTACAAAGAAGATAGTATCGGCCGTTTAATGACACCCGATTATATCGCTGTAAAACCAGAATGGTCTATTACACATGTTTTGGCGCACATCAGACGTTATGGTAAAAACTCCGAAACCATCGATGTAGTGTATGTAATCAACAAAGATGGGGTATTGTTGGATGACATCAGGATTCGTGAGGTTTTACTGGCCGATCCTGAAGCTATTATCGGTGAATTAACCGATAAACGTTTTATTGCCTTAAAAGCAAACGATCCTCAGGAAGATGCAATTAATATCTTCAGGATGAACAATCGTGTGGCTTTACCGGTAGTAGATGAGAATAACATTCTTTTAGGTATAGTTACGGTAGATGATATTTTGTGGATTGCCAACGAAGAGTATACAGAAGATATGCACAAAATCGGGGGTACCGAGGCTTTGGATGAACCTTATCTCGATATCCCGATCCTAAAACTGGTTAAAAAACGTGCTGGCTGGTTAATCGTGCTATTTCTAGGCGAAATGTTAACCGCAACTGCCATGCAGCACTTCGAAATCGAACTCGAAAAGGCAGTAGTGTTATCCCTTTTTATTCCATTGATTATGAGTAGCGGTGGGAACAGTGGTTCTCAGGCTTCAACATTAATTATCCAGGCCATGGCTTTAGGTGAAGTAACCATTGCAGAATGGTGGCGGGTGATGCGCCGCGAGCTCGTTTCAGGAGCCTTGCTGGGCATCATTTTAGGCACCATTGGTTTTATCCGCATTATAACCTGGCAACAGTTACATCTCTATAATTATGGTCCACATTGGTTTTTAATTGCAGCTACCATCTTTTTTACCCTGGTTGGCATTGTGTTGTGGGGCAGTTTAATTGGTTCGATGATGCCAATCATATTGAAAAAACTGAAACTCGATCCTGCAACATCATCAGCACCATTTGTAGCCACCATGGTTGATGTGACTGGAATTGTAATCTATTTCAGTGTAGCTGTATTAATTTTAAAAGGCGTTTTACTTTAAATTTAAATCATGCAAAAGAAAATTACCACACTTTTTACCGATATAGGGGGCGTTTTGTTAACTAATGGCTGGGATAGACATGCAAGGGGAGAAGCTTCGGTGCTTTTTAACCTCGACTCTGTTGATCTTGAAGAACGCCATCACCTTACCTTCGATACTTATGAGGTGGGTAAACTAACGCTTGATGAATATCTGGAACGTATTGTTTTTTTCAAAGAACGGAACTTTACCTACGATGATTTTAAAGAATTTATGTTCAAAAAATCACTTCCTTATCCGGAAATGATTGAGTTGATCTGCGATTTAAAAAAGAAATATAACCTAAAGGTAGCTGTAATCAGCAACGAAGGACGAGAGCTCAACCAGTACCGCATCAATACCTTTAAACTGAACGAATTTGTCGATTTCTTCGTATCATCAAGCTTTGTACATTTCCGTAAGCCCGATGCCGATATTTTTAAGGTAGCGATTGATATTTCTCAGAGCGATGTAGAAACAAGTTTATATATTGATGACCGGATGTTATTTGTACAGGTTGCCGAAGGTTTAGGTTTAAAAGGCATTCATCATATCGATTACAAAGATACCAAGGCACAATTGGCTGTTTATGGCTTAGAGGTTTAATCAACAGTATTTTGAGTTGACAACTTTCTAAGCAGCTGTGCTTGTAAGTTGTCAACTCTTTACAAAAAGAATAAAAAATATATTTATCTTTACATCGTGAAAAATACAACAGCAAAATATTGTTTGAACTCGTGTTTTTGTTACTCAAAAAGTAACGGGTTGACTTTATTTATCTAATAAAATATAAAAAGAATTTAGATCCGCTTGTTACAAATGTAATAAGCGGCTTTTTTATTTCTAACCGTTTGGTATGCACAATGGATGTGTGCTGGTCTGCAAAACCAGTGTAGTCAGTTCGATTCTGACACCAAACTCACGAAAAAGTGAGGTGCTTTGAATGGCTTTCCTTGCATCCGTATCAAAAAATATTTTTTTGTATTTGAAAAGCAATTACAGAAGCTATTTTTAAAGTTTCCTCCCGCTTTCTGTTCAAGGCCTGATGAAGGATCAGGCGCTTTCACTGTCAATCGGGTTTAGATGGCAAAATAACTGCTAAAAAGAAACAGCGCTTCATTATCTGTGTTTATCCGTGTGCATCTGTGGTTAATTCCTGTAATGCTACTAATCGCGCCTAACAGCTTAGCATCTTCCGTGTTTTCCGAGCCTCCGTGGCAAAGATCACTTATGATGATTGAAGAGTTGACGACTTTCTGTGCAACTGTGCTATTAAAGTTGGCAACTCTGAATAAAACATTAATCCATCTGTGTTTATCCATGTGCATCTGTGGTTAATTCCTGTAATGCTGCTAATCGCGCCTAACAGCATAGCATCTTCCGTGTTTCCGAGTCTCCGTGGCAAAGATCACCTATGATACTTGAAGAGTTGACAAATTTCTGTGTCGCCTTGCCATTAAAGTTGGCAACTCTGAATAAAACATTAATGCATCTGTATTTATCCGTGTGCATCTTCGGTTAATTCCTGTAACGCTGCCAATCGCGCCTAACAGCTTAGCATCTTCCGTGTTTTCCGAGTCCCCGTGGCAAGATCACTTATAATACTTGAAGAGTTGACAAATTTCTGTGTCGCCTTGCCATTAAAGTTGTCAACTCTGAATAAAACATTAATCCATCTGTGTTTATTATTGTGCATCTGCGGTTAATTCCTGTAACGCTGCCAATCGCGCCTAACAGCTTAGCATCGCATTTTCCGTGTTTTCCTAGTCTCTGTGGTAAAGATCACTTATAATAATTGAAGAGTTGACAACTTTCTGTGCAACTGTGCTATGAAAGTTGTAAACTCTAATTAATAGATTCTGTGCCTCATGACAAAACATCTCAAAACAAAAAAAGCCACTCTTTCGAATGGCTATGCTTTTCAAAGTCCCCTTTAGGGGATTTAGGGGCTAAACATTAAACCTGAAGTGCATGATGTCGCCATCTTCCACAACATAGGTTTTTCCTTCAACACCCAATTTACCCGCATCTTTACAAGCGTTTTCAGAACCTAAGGTTACGAAATCGTTGTATTTAATTACCTCGGCGCGGATAAATCCTTTTTCAAAATCTGTGTGGATTACACCAGCAGCTTGAGGCGCTGTAAAGCCTTTTGTAATGGTCCAGGCGCGAACCTCTTGTACACCAGCAGTAAAGTAGGTGTAAAGATTTAATAATTTATAAGCCGCGCGGATTAATTTATTTACGCCAGATTCAGTTAAACCTAAATCAGCTAAGAATTCCTGACGCTCTTCGTAGCTATCCAGTTCAGCAATTTCCGATTCAATTTTAGCAGAGATCACCAAAACCTCAGCATTTTCATCAGCAACGTTTGCTTTAACCAGATCAACATATTTATTGCCGTTAATTACCGATGCTTCATCAACATTACACACATACATGACCGGTTTTTGAGTAAGCAGACCTAAATCTTCAATAAAATCGAAATCATCTTGAGTCAATGGTGCCGTACGGATAGATTTGCCAGCTTCTAAATGCGCTTTAACTACTGTTAAAATTTCATAAGTACGTTTCGCATCTTTATCGCCACCTGTTTTAGCCATCTTTTCAACTTTTTGAATACGTTTATCAACGGTATCCAAGTCTTTAAGCTGCAGCTCAGTATCAATAATTTCACGATCGCGGATCGGATCAACAGAACCATCCACATGAATTACATTTCCGTCATCAAAACAACGTAAAACGTGAATAATTGCATTGGTAGCACGGATATTTCCTAAAAACTGGTTTCCCAGGCCTTCACCTTTCGATGCACCTTTTACCAAACCTGCAATATCTACAATCTCGATTGTATTTGGTTGCACTTTGTTTGGTTTAACCAACTCGGCCAGCTTGGTTAATCTGTCATCAGGTACTGTAATTACGCCAACATTGGGCTCAATAGTACAAAAGGGAAAGTTTGCTGCCTGCGCTTTTGCATTTGATAAACAGTTAAAAAGAGTCGATTTTCCAACATTTGGTAAACCAACTATACCACATTGTAATGCCATTATTTATTAGTCTTTAAGTCTTTAGTCCACAGTCTTTAGTCGGTAATCGCTTTATCCATCACATCATCCATCTTACATTTTTCGTATTAAATCTCCGCTAAAACCGCGCAAAGATAAGGTTTTAAAACCTTTATTTAAACCCTTGCTATTGTATCAAATCTATATTTTATCTAAGTTTAGCCCAAAATAGACAGAGATAAATGGAAGATTTTGAAAATGAAGTGCCTCAGGAAGTAAAATTGGTTGTTACCGAAGAAATGCGGAGCTATTTTTACGATATGAGTAAATGGGCAAGGTTTTTATCGGTTGTAGGTTTTGTTGTCTCTGCATTTTTAACCTTAAGTTCATTTGGAATAGGGGCAGCAATAACAGCTAATCCGGCTATGCTCAATCAATTAGGGCCATTGGCCAGTATCGGCGCAACGGGCATTACCATATTTTACCTTTTGCTGGCGCTCCTCTTTTTTTACCCAAGTTTATTGTTGTTACGTTTTTCAGCCAAGGGCAAACAAGGTGTGCTGTTTGGCGATCAGGAAAATTTAAACGATGCCATTGCAAATGCAAAATCGCTTTTTAAATTTTGGGGCATACTTACCATTGTGTTACTGGTGAGTTATTTTCTGTTAATTCTCGCTGTAGCCGTAAGTAGTGTAGGTATAAAATAAACAATAAATTATACAGATAAAAAAAAGCCTACTGATTTTGAAAATCAGTAGGCTTTCTATTGAAATTATAGTTACTTAAAAAGTAAAATCGTCGCTTGCTTTAGTGCTATGTTCTCCATTTTCAGAGTATTCATATCGTTTTTCAACCACATCCTGGTGAGTTTTGATGTAATCAACCGTTTCGTTTAGTCCTTCTGCAAATTTTTCGAAATCTTCTTTGTATAAAAAGATTTTATGTTTTACAAACACACCGTCTTCTAATCTTTTCTTGCTCTCGGTAACTGTTAAATAATAATCACCCGATCTAGTAGCCTTCACGTCGAAGAAATAAGTTCTCTTACCTGCTCTTACTTTCTTTGAAAAAACTTCTTCTCTTTCCTTGTTGTCGAATTCTCCCATGGTTGGTATTGATGTTGGTTTTTGGTTTCGGTAAATATAAAGCAAATATTTAAAGTTCAAAATACAATTTTAATACAATTTAAATCGTACGCGTTTCCTCCTCCAAAAGTTGGTTATTATAAAGCTCCCTATAACTGCCGTTTAGCTTAAGTAATTCATTGTGTGTGCCTTGTTCGATGATTTTCCCGTCATCAAGTACCAGAATCTTATCTGCATTTTTTATGGTCGAAATCCTATGGGCAATTAAAATACTGGTTTTTCCAGCCATGATTTTACCAAGGTTTTGTAGTATTTCTTCCTCGGTTTTAGTATCAACCGCCGAAAGACAATCATCGAAGACTAAAATTTTAGGCGATTTAATCAATGCTCTTGCAATAGAAACACGTTGTTTTTGTCCTCCTGAGAGTGTTATTCCCCGTTCACCCAACATGGTTTCGAATTTTTCTTCAAAATCAATAATGTTCGTATAAACCGAAGCGTTTTTAGCCGCATCATGCACTTCTTCATCAGTAACCTGGTCTAAACCAAAGGCTATATTATTTTTTATGGTGTCTGAAAAGAGGAAAACCTCTTGCGGTACAAAGCCAATCTGGCTTCGGTAATCTTTGAGATTTAGTGCTTTTATATTCTTTCCATCGATGTCTATCCTGCCATTTTCTACATCATACATCCGCATAATCAGATTTGCTAATGTCGATTTTCCTGACCCTGTTTTGCCGATAATGGCTACAAATTCGCCGCTATTGATTTCAAAACTTACATCTTTCAAGGCCTCAATGCCCGTATCCGGATAAATAAAACTCACGTTATCGAATTTGATATTACCCTTTAGCTCAATTTCTTTATTTTCTTTTGATTGAATGTCGGATGGGATATCTAAAAACTCATTTATCCTTTGTTGTGACGCAGCAGCCCGCTGGATTAAAGAAGTAACCCAGCCCAGCATGGTTACCGGAAAAGTTAACTGGTTAATATAAATGATAAATTCGGCAATATTCCCTGCAGTAATGCTGCCATTCATTACCTGGATCCCACCAATATATATGGTTAAAATCGTACTCAACCCAATTAATAAGAGCATGGTAGGGTAAAACAAAGCCGATACTTTAACCAGGTTCATCGAGTCTCTCTTATAATCATTGCTTTGGATTTCGAACATGTTTCGGGTATAATCTTCGCGAACATATGATTTAATGATCCTGATCCCCGAAAAACGCTCCTGTACAAAGCTCGAAAGATCTGATAAACGTTCCTGGATCTTCCCGCTTTTTTTAAAAATTAGCGTATTCACATAATAGATAATCACCACAAGAAAAGG
This sequence comes from Pedobacter sp. MR2016-19, assembly GCF_014947265.1. Classification (NCBI taxonomy): domain Bacteria; kingdom Pseudomonadati; phylum Bacteroidota; class Sphingobacteriia; order Sphingobacteriales; family Sphingobacteriaceae; genus Pedobacter; species Pedobacter sp. MR2016-19. The sequence goes on along the minus strand of NZ_JADCNK010000007.1, from coordinate 15,227 downwards.
AAGGGGCAAAAGGCAATAAATGGCAAGTTTGGAATTAACATCAAACATCGACCAGATAATGAGCACCGATAAAACGAAGGTATTAATGGTGTACATAATCGCCGGACCAACATACATCCTTACCCGGTTAACATCTTCTGTTGCCCGGTTCATTAAGTCTCCGGTGTTATTCCGGCGGTAAAAACCAAGGCTCAACTCCTGATAATGTTGGTAGATATCGTTTTTCATATCAAACTCTATATGCCGCGACATTAAAATAATGGTTTGGCGCATAAAAAACAGAAATAGCCCACGCAATAAATAAAGTGCAATAACCAGCAACCCAAAAAATAAAAGGTTACTGCTAAATATGTCGTAAATTATGGCCTGCCGATCGAAACCATAAAAGAGATTAAATATCTGAATGTTTTCGTCAATCAGATCAACTGCATAGCCAATCACCTGGGCTGGCACTACACCAAAAATATTAGAAATCACCACGAAAATGCTTCCGGGTATAATCCACCATTTGTATTTGAGGAAGTATTTGTTTAATCGGCTCAGGTGTTTCATGTTGTACAAACTTAGCTAATTTTGTTATTTCATAATACATATTTATCTATTCGGGCCTAAGCTTTAAAAATTAATGACACTTTCGGATGTAAAAGGGGAGATGTGGGATGGAATATGTAGTATAACTAAGCTGTTCTCAGGTGGCTTAGGTGGTCAATGATTATTTTGAAAAGCAAGGTTCGGTGTTTTTGGGTTATGTAAGTCCTGCTATCGCTTCAAGTCCTCGCTGCGCTGTAGGCTTTCCGCTTTATCAGGTTTATTTAACATAAGCCGGTGGTTCTTCAGGTGAGATGGAGTACATTTTTCTCCAAAATAATACTTTTTTTAAACTAATAACCTTGTTTATTTAATCCTGTCCGAATTAATTTTGTTATAGTTTCGTTAAATACATGTAATAATGGTTTTTTATTTTAATTTTGCAGCAGGTTAGCCGAACGTTAATATGCCAGCAAATTCTCCGTCAGATTCATCAATTTTAGATCAATTAAGTGTCTATGGACACAAAAAATTGGTTTTCTGTAATGATCCAGATACAGGTTTAAGAGCAATTATCGCTATACACGATACCACATTGGGACCTGCATTGGGCGGAACACGCATGTGGAGCTATAGCACCGAAGGCGAAGCATTACAAGATGCGCTGCGATTATCGCGCGGAATGACTTACAAGGCAGCGATAACAGGTTTAAACCTGGGCGGCGGAAAAGGCGTAATTATTGGCGATTCCAGGAAAGACAAAACAGAAACTTTAATGCGTAGCTATGGTAGGTTTATTAAAAACCTAAATGGCGAATTTATTACCGCAGAAGAAATGGGAACCAATACACGCGATATGGAATATATCCGTATGGAAACCAATTATGTTACTGGCGTTCCTGAGTCAATCGGTGGGGCAGGGAATCCGGCTCCTTTTACTGCTCAAGGTGTTTATTTAGGTATTAAAGCCAGTGTTAAAGAGGTATTCGGTACAGATATGCTTGCTGGTAGAACCATTGTAGTACAAGGTATCGGAAATGTTGGTGAGCACCTGGTTGCCCTGTTAAGAAAAGAAAATGCCGAAGTTTTGATCAGCGATATTAACCAGGAACAATTAACTTATGTTGCCCGTAAATATAAAGCGAAACCGATCGAGGCCGATAAAATTTTTACCACTGATGCCGATGTTTATGCCCCATGTGCAATGGGTGCTACCGTTAACAACAAAACCATCGAAAAAATGAAATTTGCAATTATTGCAGGTTCAGCAAACAACCAGTTAAAAGATGAGGTTTTAGATAGCGAACTGCTTTTGAAGAAGGGGATTTTATTTGCACCTGATTACCTGATTAATGCTGGCGGATTAATTTCCTGCTATTCGGAGTTAACTGGTTTTGGTAAAAAACGTACCGTACAGCTTACAGAGAATATTTACGATGCTACACGCAGTGTAATTAAATTAAGTAAAACCGAAAACATATCAACAAATATTGCCGCAAACCAGATTGCCGAGAAACGGATTGCAGATGTTAAAAAAATTAAATCGTCATATTAAATCATAATTATTAAAACAGGTTTTAAAAAACCACACTCGTTCTTACATTCATGTTAAACAGAAGGCACTTAAGAATCAAAGCTTTGCAAAATATTTTTGCATGGCACATGGCAGACAAAAAAGACATTAAAGGTGATTTGAAAACTTTAATGCAGAGCATCGATAGCGTGTACGAAATGTACATCTGGATGTTATCTTTAATGGTAGAAGTTACCGAATTTACTGCTAACGACGCGGCAGAACGCGCAAACAAATTCATTAAAACTGCAGAGGATATTAATCCTAACATGAAATTGCTACACAATAAGTTTAGCGTTTTAATGCAGCAAAATCCAGAGTATGTTTCTGCAATTAAAAAATACAAGGTAGATTGGGGTTTCGATCCGGAAATCCGTAAAACCGTTTACAATTCTTTAAAAGCATCAAAAGAATATGCCGATTATCTTGCCGATCCAAACGAAAGTTTAGAGTCATCAAAAGATATCATCAAATACATTTTCCGTAAAATCATCTTAAAAAACCAGGCTATTATTCAGGTTTTCGAAGAGAAGTTTATCAACTGGCAGGTAGATCACGAAGTGATGAAAGGTATGGTTGCCAAAACCCTGAAAAACTTTACATCCGATGATCCATTCAAAAATAAATTGACCGAAATTAGTGCCGATTGGGTTGAAGACAGCAAATTTGTTCAGGATCTTTTTGTACATACTTTGCAGAACGATGCAAAATATCAGGAAATGATTGCCGATAGAACCAAAAACTGGGAATCAGAACGTATTGCATTAATGGATACAATTTTGATGAAAATGGCCATTTGCGAGCTGCTAAATTTCCCATCTATTCCGGTTAAAGTAACCATTAACGAATATTTAGAGTTGTCAAAAGATTACAGTACACCGAAGAGTAATTCGTTTATTAACGGTATTTTAGACAAAATTTTAGGCGATCTTAAGAAAAATAACACCATTAAAAAGATTGGCCGCGGATTAATCGAAGATTAAAAATGAAAAGAACATTTATTCTGGCTATTGCTGCACTTTCTTTTGTAGCATGCCGTAATGCAAATAATCAAACCAACGAAACTGCTTCAGCTGTTTCAGTTGGCAACGATACCTCAAAAACAGCTAAAGTTGCTCCAGCAGATGCACCTGTTATTGTTTTCGAACGCGATATTTTCGATTTCAGTAAAATAACACAAGGTGAAAAAGTTAAGCACGATTTCAAATTTAAAAATACAGGCAAAAGCCCACTCATCGTTTCAAATGCAACGGCAACTTGTGGCTGTACTATTCCGCAGGTACCAGGCGAACCTATTTTACCAGGTAAAGAAGGTGTAATTAGTGTGGTTTTCAATAGCGAAGGCAAAATGGGCATGCAAGATAAGGTCGTAACCATCACTTCAAATGCAAACCCAACGGTAACCACGGTTCATTTAGTGGGAGAGGTGCTTGCTAAAAAATAAATGGGTTCAATTGTTTATGGCATCATCCATAAGGACCAAAATTCATAAAAACAAAAAAAATAAAAAATGACATCAACAGTAATTTTACAGGCAGCAGGAGGATTTGATCCAAGACAATTAATCATGTTTGGAGCGATTGCACTGGTATTCTACTTTTTTATGATCCGTCCTCAGCTTAAAAAAGCCAAAGACCATAAAAAATTAATCAGTGAGCTGAAAAAAGGTGATAAAATTGTAACTACAGCAGGTATTCACGGCCGTATAGCCGATATGAATGACACAACTTTTTTAATCGAGGTTGAAGGTGGTGTAAAAATCCGTTTCGATAAATCAGCAGTTTCTTTAGATGCAACAAAAGCAACAGTAACTCCGGTTGCACCTAAAGCTTAATAAAAAATAATAAAAAATTTGAGCAGTCCCGAAAACTTTCGGGACTGTTTTTGTTTTACTACATTTGATTAAATGCATTTTGGATAGAGTTTTTCCAGCTTACAGTTAATATTTAATTTATTATGCCCTTCATCAGTTTAACGAAGATTGAAAAAAGACGTGTATTTAGCTTATTGGCCTGCTTGCTGCTGGCTATAGCTGCATGGCTTTTTATGGCATTAAATAACAAGTATATTTATGTAGCGAAAACTGTATTGGTTTTTAAAAATACCCCAACAAAAAGAGCATTTTACCCTTTACAATCAGATACTATAGATTTACAGGTAGAAGGTACAGGCTGGCAGCTCCTGTTTGCCCGTTTAAGGATCAGTCCACCTTCTGTTTCTGTTAGTCTGAGTCAGCTGAATACCAAAGATTTTGTCGTTTTTTCCGATCAGCTTTTTAATATAAACAGACAGTTAGAAAGTACACAGAAAGTAATTTCTGTTAAGCCCGATACCCTTTATTTCGATTTTACTAAACGTGTAGTTAAAAAAGTTCCGGTAAAACTGATCGATAAACTCAGTTTCGAAAAACAATATGGCATTTCGAGTGAGATTATCCTTAACCCAAAATATGTTAAGGTGGCTGGCCCGCTGGAAGAACTTTCAAAAATAGAATTTTGGCCAACTGATACGCTCAAACAGGATAAAATACAGAGCAGCAGTACAACCAGGGTAGCCTTACAGCACAGTATCCACAAAAATGTTAGCATCTACCCATCTTCTGTAGAGGTTAAAGTTCCTGTAGACGAATTTACTGAAAAAACCATCGAGGTACCTTTAAAAATTACCAATAACCGAAGTTATAACAGCATTAAACTTTATCCCAAAAAAGTTAAAGTTACCTTTTTAGTGGCTTTAAGCAATTATGATCAGGTTGATGAAAGTTTTATTACCGCAACTATTGATGTTGATGAATGGCAAAATTTAGGGCATCGCCGCTTTACGGTAAAGATAACCGAATTTCCAGATTATTGTAAGTTGGTAAGCGTAAGCCCTTCAAAAATAGATTTCATTGTAGAAAAATAATGTATAAAGTAGGTATAACAGGTGGTATAGGCAGTGGTAAAACAACGGCTTGCAAGGTTTTTGAAGTATTGGGGATTCCGGTGTTTTACGCGGATACTGTTGCTAAGGAAATCATGTGTAAAGATGTTTTATTGGTTGCAGGAATCAAATCTGCTTTCGGAAATGAAAGTTATTTTGAAGATGGAAAACTGAACAACAAACATATTGCCGGCATTGTTTTTAATAACGAAGAAGCGTTGGCAAAATTAAATGCATTAGTTCATCCGGCTGTTTTTAGGGCATTTGATGCCTGGGAAGAAACCATACCGTCAAATACACCTTATACACTTAAAGAGGCTGCCTTGCTTTTCGAAAGTGGTTCTTATAAGATGTGCGATACTACTATCCTGGTTACTGCACCCTATGAAATTAAATTGAAAAGGGTAATGCAACGCGACGGTGTTTCAGCAGAACAGGTTAAAGCCCGTATGGACAAACAATTAAGCGACGAAGAAAAATCGAAAATGGCAAATCATTTCATTGCTAATGATGAACAACAATCAATAATTGAGCAGGTTTTAGCGTTACACCAGGAATTCCTTAAATCAGCCAAAGAATTTAAGAATACCAGGGCTTAATCAACTTAAATCATACATCCTTAAATTCTATTCACCTTTATAAATGATTTTAGAAGATTTCATTGCCATTACGCCAACGGGTTTATACTGTGTTTACGGCGATTTTTACCTCGATCCACAACAACCGGTAAATGAAGCTGTGGTTTCACATGCGCATGGCGACCATGCCATTGGTGGAAGCCAGCATGTTTACTGCACGGCTGCTACTGCAACTTTTATGAAACACCGTTACCGCAAATTTGCCGCAGTTGATTTTTTTACCAAAAGTTATCATGAATCCTTCAAAATAAAAGAAGTTACCATTACTTTTTATTCTGCCGGACATATTTTGGGCTCTGCACAGGTTTTAATGGAATACAAGGGGGTAAAGTATCTTTATACAGGTGATTATAAAATTGAACCTGACAATACCTGTGAGCCTTTTGAATTTGTAGAAGCAGATGTTTTAATTACAGAAAGTACTTTTGCTAATCCGGAAACCAAACACCCCTCACCAGTAGATGAAATTAAAAAACTGAATGAAACCAGCGCGAATATTATGCTTGGTTCTTATGCATTGGGCAAAAGCCAGCGGATAATACAATTGCTAAATGAGTATTGCCCCACGAAGAATGTTATGGTTCACCACAGTATTATGCCTTTTGTTAAAATATATGAGGACTATGGTATAAAAGTAGGGAATTACAAAATGTACGATAGAAAGGTGATGAAAAATAATCAGGAACATCAGGTCTATATTGTCCCGCCGATGGTTTTTCACAGTTACCATAAGGCAATAAATGTGGTACGTGCCTTTGCCTCCGGATGGAAGAACCTGCAACAACAAAACGGGATTTCACTTTATATTTCTGATCATGCCGATTGGGATGCAATTTTAGAAGCCATAGAAAAAGTTAAACCAAAACAAGTATGGACTTTACATGGTGATGGTAAACAGCTCAAAGATTATTTTAAAAATAAACTGGAAGTTAAAATACTCAATGGTTAAAAATTGATTGAATGATAGAGTTAGAGGCTGATTGAATGTGGCGATAAAGAAAAACGATTAAAAACCTTCCCTCATTTAATATTCAATCATTATAATTCACTCATTCAAGATGCTGTCATTCAATAATTATGTTAAAAGAAGGCGAAGATTTTTACTTTAACGAAGATGGACTGATGGTTTTTACTGAAACCTACCATTTAAAACGTGGTTATTGCTGTAAAAATAAGTGTAAACACTGCCCTTGGGCTTATGGCAAGAAGAAGGAAAAGAAGTGATTCAGTTAGCAATTTACAGTTCTCAATTTACAGTTTGTAATTGCAATAGTATTTAGCTTTGAACCAAAAGTCAGGTTTGGATATTACTTTTTATTAAAGCGAACAATGATCATAAATATCGCTTAAAGCTATATCGAATCCCATCGAAACAAAGGTTAATGCCTCAGAAAGCTCTTTCTGTTGATTGAGCACCCAATTCTTTTCTTCATCGATATAATAAGCCTCTACCGAGACCGATTCTGAATCGATCATAATGTATTCTTTTAACGAAGGAATATCTTTATAAAGGTTAAATTTTTTGCCCCTATCATAGTTTTTTGTCGAAGGTGAAAGGATTTCGATGATTACTGTTGGTAAAATTGAGGTGTCTTCATCAATATCAATATGTTTTATATCGTTACAATAGATAGAGATATCCGGATAGGTGAATAAACTATTCTCGGGAATGTTCATCCGCTTATCACTTCCAAAAATGTGGCATGACTTCCCTTTTAATTTGCCGCCAACTGCTAAAAAAATATTAGAAAACAGCCAATTATGATTATCTCCGGCTCCAGACATCGCAAATATCTCACCTTGGTAATATTCATGTTTAACTGTCGCTTCTTTTTCCATCTCTAGATATTCTTCAACAGTATAATGCCTTTTTTGATAGGCTACTGCTGGTTCATCTACAATATTTTCCATATACTAATTTACCTGAATTATAATTGAACATATAATAAATAAACGATTAAACGTTTAAAACGGCTTTTGTTTTAACAGGTGTTCGGGTTGCGCTTTAATAATTAAAACAAATAGAGTTAAGATCTCCGATTTCAAAAGGTAACATAATAATAAATATCGCTTAGCGCTACATCGAACCCCATCGAAACAAAGGTTAATGCCTCAGAAAGCTCTTTCTGTTGATTGAGCGCCCAATTCTTTTCTTCATCGATATAATAAGCCTCCACCGAGACCGATTCTGAATCGATCATGATGTATTCTTTTAGCGAAGGAATATCTTTATAAAGTGTGAATTTTTTGCCCCTATCATAGTTTTTTGTCGAAGGCGAAAGGATTTCGATGATGACAGTTGGCTGCAAAATAGTGTCTTCATCTTCATTTAAATGTTTAATTTCGTTGCAATAAATGGAAATATCAGGATAAGTAAATAGCATATTTTCTGGAACATTCATTCTCATATCGCTGCCAAACGGAATACATTTAGATCCTTTTAGTTTATGAGCAAGAACCCCGAAAACATTTGAAAAGATAAGATTATGGTTAAAGCCAGCACCAGACATGGCGAATATCTCTCCCAGAAAATATTCATGCTTTTCTGTTGATGCTTTTTCCATCTCCAGGTATTCTTCAACAGTGTAATGCCTTTTTTGATAGGCTACAACAGGTTCATTTACAATCTCATCCATATACGAATTTACAGATGTTTTTTTGAAAAGGTTAAATATATAAACGATTAAACGTTTAACACGGATATTGTGTTAACTAGTTATTTCACAAGCTTTTGAGTTTTCGCTTTAACAGTTAAAATAAATAAAGTTAAGATCTCCGATTTCAAAAGGTAACATAATAATAGATATCGCTTAGCGCTACATCGAACCCCATCGAAACAAAACTTAGCACATCAGTAAGTTCTTCATGTTTATTGAGTACCCAATTTTGCTCATGATCAATGTAATAAGCTTCAACCAAAATAGATTGCGAATCGATCATAATGTATTCTTTTAACGAAGGAATATCTTTATAGAGATTAAACTTCTTGCCTTTATCATAATTTTTGGTTGAAGGTGAATGGATTTCGATGATTACAGTTGGTAAAATTGAGGTGTCTTCGTCAACATCGCTATGCGTTAAACCATTGCAATAAATCGAAATATCGGGGTAAGTGAATAATGTATTCTCGGGAATATTCATCCGTTTATCACTTCCATAGGGTCTGCATGGCTTGCCTTTAAGTTTGTTGCCTATTTCTATAAAAACGTTGCTGAAAATCTCATTGTGGTTATCGCCAGCACCAGACATTGTAAATATCTCTCCCTGGAAATATTCATGTTTTTCTGTTGATACCTTTTCCATCTCCAGGTATTCTTCAACAGTATAGTGCCTTTTTTGATAGGCCACAACAGGTTCATTTACAATCTCATCCATATACGAATTTACAGATGTTTTTTTATAAAGGCTAAATGTATAAACGATTAAACGTTTAACACGAATATTTCCTTGGTCAATTGATTAACTGTTCAAATCGGTTAATTGACAAATAGTCTAATCGGAAACTGCCAACTGCAAACCGCCAGCCGAACTAGTGTCCGGCAAAGAAACCAATCAATGCTACACCAATGCCCAATAAAACGGCAATCATTTTGCGGGTATTGATTTTATGATCGGCACTCGATTCGAATAAAATGGTGGTAGAAATGTGTAAGAAAATGCCAATTACAATGCCCATAATTTTATTGAAATAAGCATCAAGGCCACCAATAGTACCGTTACTTAAGCCAACGCTTACATAAAAGCCAAGGGGTGCCATAATCGCAAAAACAATCAGGTAAAATACAATGCTACCTTTCTTATAATGGTTTTGCATTAATATACTCGCTAATGCAAACGCTGCAGGGATATGGTGTAGCGAAATCCCGAAAATCAATTCATTATGTTGCTCTTTTGCCAAGGGCATCCCTTCTAAAAAGGCATGTAAACACAAACTGATCATAATCCCGAAAGGGAAAACATGCCCGTCATGATGTTTATGGATATGGCCATGTTCTACACCTTCTGAAAATTGCTCTAAGAAGATCTGCAAAAGGAAACCAATCAGTATGAATATACCAATTTCAGTTTTGTCAGGCCCGCTGTAGGCATCTGGAATTAAATGTAAAACTGTAATGGCAAATAAATAGGCGCCACTGAAAGATAAAATCAGTTTAAGTAATTTAGATTTATCACTTTTAACCAAAAAGATAGCCGTTCCGCCTAAAAAGGCACAGAAAAAGAGTACGCAAAGTTTCCAGATTTCCATAGGTTAAAAATCAGGTTGTAATTTTTTAAATATTTTCGAACAAATCATGCCAATTGTGATTCCTAATAAGGCGCCGGTTGTTACATCGACAGGGTAATGAACGCCAACATATACCTGAGCAAAACTGATAATAAATGCCCAAAGTAGGCCAATAGGTAAAATAGGTTTCCATCTGCTGTAAAAAATGCAGATTAAAAAAACAGCTATAGCAAAATGATTGGTAGCGTGAGCCGATGGGAAACTCAAGCCGCTTCCACAGGGTACGCGATGGATAATGTCGTTAGCTAAGCTTAAATCATTGCAAGGTCTCACACGTGATACCCAGGGTTTTACAACCCTGGAGGCAATTAAATCACCCATGGCAAAAGTGAACAGCACCATTCCAATGATATAATAGCCTTGTTTTTTGTATTGCTTAATGCAAAAAACAACAATAAAAAGGTAAAGTGGCGACCAGAAAAAGCGGTTGCGCATTAAAGGCATCAGCCAATCAAAAAAGCTGTTTGAAAGTCCGCGGTGGATTTTCAAAAACAATTCTACGTCAAATTGCTGTATGCTTTCTATCATGCTTTTTTACAGATTAAAATTAATCGGTCTGAGCTGTTTTCGTCAAAATCAGCTAAGTCATAATTGCCAAATGTTTTTTTGATAACCATCCCCGCTTTGCTCAACATCCGTTCAAAATCTTCAAAGCTAAATGCCTGTACCCGCTCTTCGAAATGATACACTTTTTGCTTGTCTTCGAAATTTATCTTTTTAATAATTTTCCCATCGATAATGTTTTTGGTGATGTGAAAAGTGATGCCATCTAATGATTTTGTTTCACAGGAATTTAAATTGCGGATAATCTTTTCAGTGTTAAAATAATCCAGCACCAAAATCCCATCGGCGGTTAAACATTTACGAAAAGTTTTAAGCGCATTTACGTGGTCTTTTTCTGTATCAAAATAACCAAAACTGGTAAACAGGTTTAAAGCTACATCAAAATAATTGATGTAAAAAAGCCTCCGCATATCGTGAACAAGGAAGTGTAATTTGCTGTTTTCAAATTGCCTGGCATATTTTATGCTTTGTTCTGATAAATCTATCCCCGTAACATCAAAGCCTTTTTTATTCAGGTAAATAGAATGCCGGCCTTTTCCGCAGGCAATATCGAGCATTTTAGCATCGGCTTTTGGATGAAGGTAATCCGTGAGTTTATCAATGAAGAATTCGGCTTCAGCATCATTTCGTTGTTGGTAAAGAATATGATAATATGGCGAATTAAACCAATATTGAAACCACTTGCGCTGCATATAAAAGCCGTTTGTATCTTAAAAAGATGCAAATATAAGGTTTTACAATCGCTAGTAAAGTTTCGAGTGGTGTTTTATGCAACATTATTGCATAGAAATTAATAAGCCAGTGGTTGTGCTTTGCGGAGATTGAATCGCAGATGTACCTGATGTAATAAATTATTAAGGTTTTAATACGCCGGTTGATAGGATGCCTGTTTTTTAATAAGAACTCAAAATAGAACATATCTTTGATTTTGATATTGAAGCTTATCTCTACTAATTACATGGTGTTTATAGATATAAAAACAATGTAAATTAACTTGCAGAAGCTGGGTAAAATAGCAGCTATCTTGTTTTTTTTCTTATTTTTGAGCCTCATCAAATTATATACAGTGACTTTAATAAAATCGATTTCAGGAATACGGGGAACCATCGGTGGAAGGGCCGGAGACGGCTTAACGCCATTTGATATTGTTAAATTTACGGCTGCCTTCGGTAGCTGGGTGATACAAAAAACAGGCAATAAAAGAATAGTTTTAGGTCGCGATGCACGTATTTCGGGTGAGATGGTGAATAATCTGGTTATTGGAACGCTACAAGGCCTGGGTATTGAGGTAATCGATTTAGGTTTATCTACTACGCCAACGGTAGAAGTTGCGGTGCCTGATGAAAAAGCAGGAGGTGGAATCATTTTAACCGCAAGCCATAACCCAAAACAATGGAATGCCTTAAAATTATTAAATGCCAGTGGAGAATTTATTAGCGATGCAGATGGCAAAGAAGTTTTAGATTTAGCAGAAAGTGCTGATTTTGACTTCGCTGAGGTAGATAAACTAGGTAAAGTAATAAAAAACGATACTTATCTTCAAAAACACATCGATAAAGTTTTAGCCTTACCATTGGTTGATGTTGAGGCAATTAAAAAAGCTGATTTTAAAATAGTAATCGATTGTGTAAATTCAACCGGCGGTATTTTTATTCCTGCTTTATTAAAAGCTTTGGGAGTGAATAAGGTAGTAGAATTATATTGTACACCAGACGGATATTTTCCGCACAATCCTGAACCACTTCCTGAAAACTTAACTGAAATATCGAAAGAAGTTCAAAAACAGAACGCAAATTTAGGTATTGTAGTAGACCCTGATGTTGATCGTTTATGTTTTGTAAACGAAGATGGCAGCATGTTTGGCGAAGAATATACTTTAGTTGCTGTTGCCGATTATGTATTGAAAAACACACCTGGAAACACAGTTTCCAATCTTTCATCAACCCGTGCTTTACGCGATGTAACCGAAAAAGCAGGTGCTGAATACAATGCATCGGCAGTAGGTGAGGTAAACGTAGTTAACAAAATGAAAGAGACGAATGCCATAATCGGTGGTGAAGGTAATGGTGGAATCATTTATCCTGAATCGCATTATGGTAGAGATGCTTTGGTGGGTATTGCTTTATTTTTAACACATTTGGCTAAGTTTGGTAAATCTATTTCTGTACTTCGGGCCAGCTATCCTCAATACTACATCTCTAAAAATAAGATTACCCTTACGCCAGAAATGGATATCGATAATTTATTGAAACAGGTAGAAGAGAAATATAAAAATCAGCCTTACAGCACTATTGATGGTTTGAAGATAGAATTTGATAAAACCTGGGTACATTTGCGCCGCTCTAATACGGAACCGATCATCAGGATTTACAGTGAGGCAGAAAATGAAACCATTGCCGAGAATTTGGCTAACAAAATTATTTCTGACATTAAAGAAATATTACACCTTTAATCTTTTAAGGTTTCAGGATCAAGCATACCTGTTCAGGGTTTAATATAATGATTAAACCTTGGGCATTTAAATCAGAGCTTGCCCTTAACAAGGCATCTTTGCAACAAAAACTTTTAAATATTCATAGAAATGAAAAGGGTCTATTTAGATAATGCGGCCACAACGCCTTTAGATGCAGCAGTAATCGCAGAAATGACAAATGTGATGGAAAATTACTTTGGTAACCCATCTGCCATTCATGCACTTGGCCGTGAGGTGAGAACACTCGTGGAGAAAGCCCGTAAAACCGTTTCAGGTCTGTTAAATGCATCTCCGTCTGAGATATTTTTTACTTCCGGAGGCACAGAGGCCGATAATACAGCTATCCGTTGCGGAATTTCAGCTTATGGCATTAAACATGCTATAACTTCAAAAATAGAGCACCATGCTGTTGAGCATACCTTAAATACGATGCTTAAAAATGGCGAGATCGATAAATTAAGTTTCGTTAATATTGGTGAAAAAGGAAATATCGATTATAACCATTTAGAAGAACTGCTTCAAAATAACGAGCGTACTTTCGTTTCATTGATGCATGCCAATAACGAATTGGGTACACTAACCGATATGGTTAAAGTTGGCGATATCTGCGAGAAATACAATGCTATTTACCATGCCGATACCGTTCAGACTATGGGCCATTATCCACACAATGTACGCGAGCTTAAAGCACATTTTATTGTGTGTGCTGCACATAAACTTCACGGACCTAAAGGCGTTGGTTTTTTATACGTAAACAGCAATATTAAAATCCCACCAATGATTTACGGCGGTTCACAAGAGCGCAATATGCGTGGCGGTACCGAAAATGTATATGGTATTGTGGGTTTAGCTAAAGCCTTAGAAATTGCTTATGCAGAAATGGATCAGCATCAATTATACATTCAGGGCTTAAAAGATTATCTAAAAACACAATTAATTGCCGAAATCCCAGGTATTGGCTTTAATGGCGAAACCGATGCCGATAAAAGTTTATATACAGTACTAAATGTTTCTTTCCCTGAAATGGACATGGCCGATATGTTATTGTTCAATTTGGATATCAATGGTATCTGCGCTTCAGGCGGTAGTGCATGTTCTTCAGGTTCAAATATAGGCTCGCATGTGCTAAATGGTATCAATGCCGATCCAAACCGTCCATCAGTGCGTTTTTCATTTAGTAAATATACCACTAAAGAGGATTTGGATTACGTAATCGAAAAAGTTAAAATGGTAGTGAAGCAGAATGCTTTAGCTTAAAATATCATTAACCAAATAGGAGCGTCCCGGTGAAAATCGGGACTTTTTTTGTGGGCAAACCATTAATCATTTTTTTCTGAAAAGCATGTGCAGTAATTCATTTAATGTTCGTCCTGCTTTACGCTTATACGCCTGCAGGCCTTAAGCACTTGGCCGGTATCCGCTTCAATCAGGTTTAACTCCATTAAGATGTTGCTGCTATTTAAGGTTGTATGAAGCAACAGAAGAATTCATTTTAAAAACAAATTCGCTGCGCCCTGCAAACCTAAATAGCATTGCAGGCTGTGACACTTAAACCTGATCGGAACGAACACGGAGCGGAGTAAAGTAAAGAGCAGGACTATATCTACCTAAATGCCACTGGGGCTGATTTCTAAAAAATGCCCTTTAGATTTTTAGCGCAATAATATTTAACTCCCAAAAAATAATTTGCAAAACTCAAAAATTAAGCTTAAATTTAATTAAACATAAGGCAATCCACGCCATTTTAATGTAGTTCCAGAACGAAACCTTATCAGAACCCCAATGGTATAAGGTTAAGCAAATTTTAAAAAAGCTTTTATTAAGTATTAAAATTGTTAACCCTGAAAACCCACCAGGTTTTCAATAACCTATATCGTCATGGAAAAGAACAACAACACTCAAAATCTGGAAAATGCAAAATTGGAAGAAAAATTAAACGAAAAAAGAAAACACATTTACAAATTTATCTTCAATCCGTTTTCTTTCGAATCTTCAAACCATTTTAATAAAATCCACAAAAGAAAATTTCATTCTTTCGGATGCATCCATGAAATGGGAAAATTGCCTGGAGCAATGTTGTAAAATCTTAACACGAGACGCCGTAATTGGTAGCGAAATTCCACCCGCATCATCATTCGAGCGGACCCGATAGCTACGGGTGCAACGTAGTCGAGAAATCTGCCTTGACAGTCTATCAATTTCACTATTCCAGTTGAGATGACAATCGTTATTATTAGAACCTAG